>NZ_SCMZ01000111.1:0-1045 GCF_005503285.1 Sphingomonas sp. 2SG | reverse complement strand
GCGCGTAGCGCCCCTCTCCCCTCGCAGCCCCCCCCGCCGTTCGCCCTGAGCTTGTCGAAGGGCAGGTGAGACCCAAGCCCTTCGACAAGCTCAGGGCGAACGGGCGTGGCGGTCGCAAAGGCCGACCACCGAGCGCCCCCTCTGCGTCTCTGCGCCTCTGCGCGAACCCATCTTCTTCCATTCGCGCCTTCGCGCGCCCCTCTTGCAACGGCGCGCCATAAACGGCACCCGGACAGCGTGCAGATCAAGCGGCTCCGCATCGCCGGGTTCAAGAGCTTCGTCGATCCGGCCGACCTCGCCATCGAGCGCGGGCTGACCGGGGTCGTCGGGCCGAACGGCTGCGGCAAATCCAATTTGCTCGAGGCGCTGCGCTGGACGATGGGCGAGAACAGCGCCAAATCGCTGCGCGGCGCGGGGATGGAGGACGTGATCTTCGCCGGCACCGCGACGCGGCCGCCGCGCGATTTCGCCGAGGTCTCGATCCTGCTCGACGGCGCCGACGGCGAGGAACGCGAGGTCGTCCGCCGCATCGAGCGCGGCGCGGGCAGCGCCTATCGCATCGACGGCCGCGACGTCCGTGCCAAGGACGTCGGCCTGCTGTTCGCCGATGCCGCGACCGGTGCGCATAGCCCGGCGCTGGTCAGCCAGAACCGGATCGGCGCGGTGATCGCCGCCAAGCCCGCCGAGCGCCGCGCGATGCTGGAGGAAGCGGCGGGGATCGCCGGGCTGCACGTCCGCCGCCGCGACGCCGAGCAGAAATTGCGTGCCACCGAGGCCAATCTGCTGCGGCTCGACGAACTGATCGCCGATCAGGACGCGCGCGCCGCGGCGTTGCGCCGGCAGGCGCGCGCGGCGGAACGCTATCGCAATTTGTCCGAGCAGATCCGCATCGCCGAGGCGCGGACGATCTTCGCGCGCTGGCGCGAGGCGGTCGCGGCCGCGGAAGCGGCCAAGGCGGAGGCGGCAGCGGCCGAGGAGGCGGTCACCGCCGCCGCCGCCGCCGAACGGACCGTCGCCGCCGCGCAGCACGATGCCGCCGCCGCGG
>NZ_SCMZ01000110.1:0-1067 GCF_005503285.1 Sphingomonas sp. 2SG | reverse complement strand
TGGATCCGCCGGATTCACGAGAGAAGTGCACCACTGATAAGGTGGGTGCGCGATGGGACAGAGATACAGGCAGCTCAGCCTTGACGAGCGGATCGAGATTGCGCGGCTACGGGAGGCGGGCTGGTCAGGGCGTCGCATCGGCGCCGCGATCGGGCGCAGCCACACGACGGTCGGTCGCGAGCTAAGCCGCAACAGCCGTGCGACCAAGGCGTGGCGTGGCGGCTACGCTCCGGCGCGCGCGCACGGCCTGGCGCTACGTCGGCGACGATGGGACGGCCGCTTCAAGCTGGTGCGCCAGCCTGACCTGCGGGACCGCGTCAGGCAAAGCCTTGCGATGGGACATTCGCCCGAGCAGATCGCCGGCAGACTGGCGCGCGACGCTGGTCGCACCGTCATCAGCCACGAGTCAATCTACCGTTTCGTCTATCACCGGTCCGCCCAGAAGGACTATTGGCACCGCCTCCTCCCCCGCGCCAAGTCCCGGCGCGGCCGTTATGCCCGGCGTAGCGGCAGCCCGGCCAGTTTCATCCGCCAGCGCCGCTCCATCGCCGAGCGCACCCCCGAAGCCGACGGCCGCGAACAGCCCGGCCATTGGGAAGCCGACTATATGCTCTTCGCCCGCTATGGCGACAACGTGCTCGTCCTCCACGAGCGAACGACCCGCTTCACCCTGCTCGACCAGCCGCCCACGCGCAGGGCGGCGACCACCGCAATGCGCATCGCCCACCAGCTGCGCACCGTTCCGAACGCCCTGCGCCGCACCATCAGCTTCGATAACGGAACCGAGTTCGCCGAACATCATCGGCTGCATCGCCTCGGACTCCAGACCTTCTTCTGCGACGTCCGCAGCCCATGGCAGAAAGGCGGCATCGAAAACACCATCGGCCGCCTGCGACGCATGCTGCCCCGCAGGACCGATCTCCACACCCTCTCGCCCGACCAACTGCAAGCCTATGCACAGCGCCTCAACGACACCCCCAGAAAATGCCTCGACTTCCAGACCCCCGCCGAGGCATTCCTCCATGCCTCAACCGGTGCACTTCAAACGTGACTCCACATCCCCGCCT
>NZ_SCMZ01000010.1:0-100824 GCF_005503285.1 Sphingomonas sp. 2SG | reverse complement strand
GTCGAGAGCGCCAAGCCCGTCGCGGCGGCGGGCGCTGCCGCGCCGGGCTTGGCGCTCTCGACGTCGGCCTTGACGATGCGGCCGTTCGGCCCCGAGCCGGTCACGCCCGACAATTCGATGCCCTTCTCGGCGGCGATACGGCGTGCGAGCGGGCTCGCCTTGACGCGTCCGCCCGATGCGGGGGCAGCGGCCTTGGGCGCCTCGCCGGTATCGGCGGGCTTGCCGTGATCCTCGGCCTGCGTGATCGTGCGATCGGCGGGCTCGGCCTCGCTGCCGGTCTTGTTGGGGTCGGCCGGGTTCGGCGAGGCTTCCGATTCCTTCGCCGCGGGGGCGGGCGTGTCGCTCTTGGTCGGCGCAGACACCGATGCGGCGTCCTCGCCCTCTTCGGCGAGGATCGCGATCACCGCGCCGACCTTCACATTGTCCGTACCCTCGGCGATCAGGATCTTGGCGATCACGCCTTCGTCCACCGCCTCGAATTCCATCGTCGCCTTGTCGGTTTCGATTTCGGCCATGATGTCGCCGGACTTGACGCTATCGCCTTCCTTGACGAGCCACTTGGCGAGCGTGCCCTCTTCCATCGTCGGCGACAGCGCGGGCATCTTGATCTCGATCGACATGCAGGTCCTCTTGCCTGGGGAGCAGGTGGCTCCCTTCGCGCTCCTGACGCGGGGGGTCAAGTCTTGCGCGCCGCTCGCCCACGCGGCACGAAGCGGAAAAGGGGCGAAATGATGCGTATCTATCTCGTGGTGGTCGATGACAGCCCGGAAGCGGAGATCGCGCTGCGCTTCGCCGCGCGCCGCGCGGTGAAGACCGGTGGCGGGGTCGAGATCCTCACCCTGCTGCCGCCGCAGGAGTTCATCGCCTTCGGCGGCGTCCAGGCGACGATCGAGGAAGAGGCGATGCAGCACGCCGAAGGACTGGTCGCGGCCGCCGCGGGCACGTTGGTCGAGGAATCGGGGCTGCGCCCGGCGATCACCGTCCGCCAGGGCGACGGCCCGAAGATCATCCGCGAGATGATCGCCGCCAATCCCGACATCGCCGCGCTGGTGCTCGGTGCCGCGCCGGCGGGGGCGCCGGGCAAGCTGGTCAGCCATTTCGCCGGGTCCGATGCCGGCGCGCTGCCGGTGCCGGTGATGATCATCCCGGGCTCGCTCAGCCGCGAGGCGATCGACCGGCTGAGTTGATCGTCGTCGCAAGGGCTTGAGGGGGTTGAGCGCCACGTCGCGGCGCGTCACACTGCCTGATGATCATCGCCCCGCTCCTCGCCGCCGCCGCGGTCGCCGCCGCGCCTCTGCCCTCCCCCAGCCCCGCGCGGCTCAAGGCCAGCGTCAGCGCGCTCGTCGGCTTCGGCACCCGCCACACCTTGTCCACCACCACCGATCCCAAGCGCGGCATCGGCGCGGCGCGCAACTGGGCGGCGCAGCAGTTCGAAGCGATCGGCCGCGACTGCGGCGGCTGCATCAAGGTCGAGCGGATCAGCCGGCGCTTCACCGGCCCTCGCGCACCGGACGGCGTGATCGTCGAGGACGTGCTCGGCATCCAGCCGGGCCGCGATCCCAACCGGGTGGTCATCATCGGCGGCCATATCGACAGCCGCGTCACCGACGTGATGGACGCGACCAGCGATGCCCCCGGCGCCAACGACGACGCCTCGGGCGTCGCACTCGTGCTCGAGACCGCGCGGCTGCTGTCGAAGCGCAAATTCGACGCGACGATCGTCTACGTCGCCTTCTCCGCCGAGGAACAAGGATTGTGGGGCGCCGAACTGCTCGCCGACACCGCCGCGACGCGCGGCTGGCAGGTCAGCGCGATGCTCAACAACGATATCGTCGGCAACAGCATCGGCCAAAGCGGCGTCCGCGACGCGAACCGGGTGCGCGTCTTCTCGGAAGGCATCCGCGCGTCGGAGGACCTGCCGCAGCAGCAGCGCCGCCGCGGCGAAGGCGGCGAGGACGACGGCCCCAGCCGCGCGCTCGCCAAGACGATCGACGGCATCGCCGATGCGATCCCCGGCGGCTTCGACGTGGTGATCGATCGCCGCCCGGATCGCTTCGGCCGCGGCGGCGATCACGAGCCCTTCCTCAAGCGCGGCTATCCGGCGGTGCGCTTCTCCGTCGGCGCGGAGAATTGGGACGCGCAGCATCAGGACCTCCGTACGGAAAAGGGCATCGTCTACGGCGACACGATCGACCGGATGGACTTCGCTTATCTCGCCAAGGTCACCGCGATCAACGCCGCGACCGTCGCGCGCCTCGCCGCCGCCCCCGCCGCGCCCGCGAGCGTCGGGCTGGTCGGCGATCTCTCGCGCGATACGCAGGTGAGCTGGGCGCCGGTACCGGGGGCGGTCGGCTATCGCATCCGCTGGCGCGCGAACGACACCGCCGCCTGGGCGAAGTCGAAGGACGTAACCGGGACGAACGCGACGATGCCGCAACTGCCGGTGGACGACACGTTCTTCGCGGTATCGTCGCTCGGCGCGGACGGCAGCGAGAGCCTGCCGACCTTCGGCGGCCGCGCCCCGCGGCGGTAAGGCCCCTCTCTCGTCATCTCCGGCGAAAGCCGGGATGACGAGAGAGAGCTATAGCATCGAGCCGTTCACGCGGGCCTGCCGTCTTCCAAGACCACCTCGTCACCCCGGACTTGTTCCGGGGTCCACCCGGCGGCTAGGAGAAAGCTTGATTCGACACCATTCCCTCGCGGACCGGTGGACCCCGGAACAAGTCCGGGGTGACGGATTCCATGAGGAAGCCGATCGGCCATCATAATCGCAGCCATATGCGATCGTCGTGAGTGACGGAGGGGAGGATGCCGCCCCTACCGCCCCTTGCTCAGCCATTCCTCCAGCGTATCCGGCCGCTCGCCGCGCTCCGGCGCGCGCTCCGGTTCGGCGAACCCTTCGGTCAGCATCTGCGCAACGCGGCGGTCGCGCAGCGCCACCGAGCGCTCGCCGATCACCACCGCGATCAGCCGCCGGCCGCCGCGCTTGGCCGAGGCCGCCAGCGCGAATCCCGCTTCGGCGGTATAGCCGGTCTTGATCCCGTCGGCGCCGGGATAGGCGCCGAGCAGATGATTGTGGTTCTGCACCCGCCGCCCCGCCCAGCTGAACGATCGCGTGCCGAAGGCGGCATAGCGACCGGGATGGTCGCGCAGCAGCGCCATCGACAGCCGCGCGATGTCCTGCGCCGTCGTCAGATTGGCGCCGGGCAGTCCGGTCGCATTGGTGAACGACGTATCCTGCAACCCCAGCGCGCGCGCCTTTTGCGTCATCATGCGCGCGAACCGGTCCTCGGTGCCGCCGATCCGCTCGGCCAGCGCCACCGCGACATCGTTGGCGGAGATCACCGCGACCGCGCGGATCGCCTCCTCTACCGTCATCGACGCGCCCGGCCGCATGCCGACCTTCGACGGCTGCATCGCCGCAGCATAGCGCGAGAAGCGCACCGCATCGCCCGGCCGCAGCGTCCCCGCATCGAGCGCGTCGAAGGTCAGGAACAAGGTCATCATCTTGGTCAGCGACGCCGGCCGGCGGACGATGCCGGCATTCTCCGCGAACAGCACCGTCCCGTCGCGCGCATCGACGAGGATCGCCGACACCGGCCGCGTCACCGCCGCCGCCGGCACCGCCGCGGCGAGGCCACCCAATAAGACCAGGGCGCCGCACCAGCCATGGACCGTGCGGCGCGTCACCATCGTCATGCCGCGTCCCTTATTGCGGAGCCTGGTCGTTCGGGACTGCGGTCTCGTCGCGCGCCGGCACCTCGTCGCGCGTCACCCGCGCGGTCATGCCGGTCGCATCGGCGTCGTCGAGCACTTGCGCGTCGGGCTTGATCGGCGCCTCGGGCGGCGGCTCGATCGCCGCGGCGGCATTGGCGTCCGGCGTCGGCTCTGGGATCGCGCTGGGCGTCTCGACCGGCGCGATATCGTCGGTCGCATTGGTCATCGGCTGGTCGAGGCCGAGCGCATTGTCGTCCATCGGCCCCTCCGGCTCGGAGCGCGAGCAGGCGCTCACCGCCAGCAGCCCGGCGGCCAGCGCCGCCACCGTCATCGTCCTGGTGCGAAAGCTCATCGTTTCCCTCGTCATCGTGCCGCAAGTGCCTGACGCGCCGAGCGCGCCTCGATCTTCGCCGCCAGCGTCCCGTCCCAGCCATAGGGATCGTCGCGGAAGTTCATCTGGCCGCTGCCGCTGGCGAATGCGGTCCAGTAGAGCAGATAGACCGATACCGGCTTGGTCAGCCGCGCGCGGACCGTATCGCCCTTCGCCACCGCCGCGTCGATCGCCTCCGGCGTCCACGCCGGATCGCCCTTCAGCAGCAGTTGCGCGAGGTCGGCGGGCTTCTCCAGCCGCACGCAGCCGTGGCTGGCGAGCCGGCTGAAGCTGGCGAACTTGGCGCGCGACGGCGTGTCGTGGAGATAGACCGAAAAGGCGTTGTCGAAGTCGAACTTGAACCGCCCCAGCGCGCTCTGGTCACCGGCCACCTGTTGCAGGCGGGTGCCGTCGATCACGCGGAAGCCGTTGCGCTTGAAATACCCCGGATCGCGCTTCTGCTTGGGCCACAATTCCTTGGTGGCGATCGAGGTCGGCACGTTCCACGGCGGGTTGATGACGATGCTGTGGATCGTCGAGGACAGCATCGGCGTCTCGTCGCCCGGCCGGCCGGTGACCGCACGCATCGACATCACCGGCGCGTCGCCGTCGAACACGGTCAGCACCGCCGCGGCGATGTTCACCTGGATGCGATCCTTGGGCAAGTCCTGCGGCAGCCAGCGCCAGCGTTCCATATTGGCCATGATCTGCCGGACCCGCGCCGCGGTCGGCACGTTCAGCGCCGCCAGCGTCTGCGTCGAGACGGTGCCGGTCGGGTTGAGGCCGTAGCGGCGCTGCGCGCGGCGCACCGCCTCGACCAGTTCGGCGTCGAACGTCGATCCGCTGGTCGCGACGTCCTTGTCCTCGACCGCGAGTCGCTGGCGCAGCGCGACGACGCGCGCGCCGGTGGCGCCGAAGCCGAGATCGGGGCCGCCCGCCAGCGTCGGCCAGCCCCCCGCCGCGGCAATGCCGCGATAGCGGTCGAGCCCAAGCTTCAGCCCGTCATAGCCGGCGTAAGGCGGCGGCAGCGCCGCGAACCAGGCGGCGATCCGGTCGCGCTTCACCGCATCGGCGAAGCCGGGCAGCGGATCGAACACCGGCGGGCGCAGCCCCCAGTCGCGCTGGAAATCCGTTTCGGCGAGCCGCCCGGCATGGACCGCACGGGCATGATCCAGCGCCTCGCGGACCAGCGCATCGCGCGCCTCGGCGGTCGCCATCGGCGGCGGCACCAGCGCCAGCCCCTGCGCCATCGTATCCTTGCCGAGCAGCTTGGCGAGCTGCGTCGCCTGCGCCTCGGACAGTTGCGGCAGCGGCACCGTCGGCATCACCACCGGCGGCACGACCTGGACCGCCGGCACCGGCACGGGCACCACCGGCGCCGGTGGCGTCACCTGTGCGGAAACCGGCACCACCGGCAGGAGCATCGCGGCCATCATCACCGCCGCAGTCGTTCGTCTCATCATATTCCCCCGGGCAAACGCCCTCGTGGAGTCCGTGGCACCGTGCACCTCGCTCTAGGCTGAACGGGATGGCGCTGACTACGGCAACCGCCTGATTATTTACGATATGGTTGTCGGGATCGTAACCGTCCCGCATCGACGCGGAGCCGACAAACCCGTCACCCCGGACTTGTTCCGGGGTCCACCCGTCCGCCAGAGCAGCGTTCGAGCCTCAAGCCGTTCTCCTCGCCGCAGAGTGGACCCCGGAACAAGTCCGGGGTGACGGGGAGAATGGGGCCAGTATACGCCCGATCAATAGCCCGCGTAATCGCTGAACTTGGTGATCGTCGGGTCGAATTTCAGCACCACCTTGCCGGTCGAGCCGTGACGCTGCTTGGCGACGATCAACTCGGCGAGGCCATAGACGCGCTCCATGTCGCTCGCCCATTTGGCGTGATCCTCGAACACCTTGGCCTCGTCGCCCTCCATCGGCCGCTTCGGCTCGCGCTGCCCGGTGTAATAATCCTCGCGGAACACGAACCAGACCATGTCGGCGTCCTGCTCGATCGACCCCGATTCGCGAAGGTCGGAGAGCATCGGCCGCTTGTCCTCGCGGCTTTCAACCGCGCGGCTGAGCTGCGACAGCGCCAGCACCGGCACGTTCATGTCCTTGGCCAGCGTCTTCAACCCGCGCGAGATCTCGGAGATCTCCTGGACGCGATTCTCCTTGCCGCCCTTGCCGCCGCTGGTCAGCAGCTGGAGATAGTCGACCACGACGAGGCCGATCTCGTTGTTGTGGCGCCGCTGGAGACGCCGCACGCGGGTATGCAGCGCGCTGATGCTGAGGCCGCCGGTATCGTCGATGAACAGCGGCAGCGTCTCCAGCTCCGCCGCGGCGGCGGCGAGCTGGCCGAACTCGGCCTTGCTGATCTTGCCCATGCGCAGCGATTCGGAGCTGATCCCCGATTGCTCGGCGAGGATACGCGTCGCGAGCTGGTCGGCGCTCATTTCGAGGCTGAAGAAGACGACCTTGGCGCCGACCGATTCGCTTGGCGGGATGCCGTCGGCCATGTCGCGCATCCAGCGCCGCGCCGCGTTGAACGCGATATTGGTGGCGAGCGAGGTCTTGCCCATGCCCGGACGGCCGGCGAGGATCATCAAGTCGGAATGGTGCATGCCGCCGATCTTCGCGTTGACGCTGTCGAGCCCGGTGGTGACCCCCGACAGGTGACCGCCCGAATTGAGCGCGCGCTCGGCCATCTTGACCGCCATCGTCGTCGCCTGCGCGAAGGTCTTGGTGGCATTCTCCGCGCCGCCGTCGCCGGCGACCTTGTACAGCTCCTCTTCGGCCAATTCGATCTGCGCGCGCGGATTGACCTCTTCGGACGTATCCATCGCCCGCTCGACGAGCGTGCGGCCGACGCTGACCAAAGCGCGCAGCATGGCGAGATCGTAGATCTGCGTCGCGAACTGGCGCGCGCCGATCAGGCCGGCGCCCGAGCCGGTCAGGCTGGCGAGATAGGACGGCCCGCCCAGCTCGCGCATCCCCTCGTCCGCCTCGAACATCGGCCGCAGCGTCACCGGCGTCGCGAGCATGTCGTTGACGCGCAGCGTCTTGATCGCCGCGAAGATGCGGCCGTGGACGGGTTCGTAGAAATGCGCCGGTTCGAGCCGGTCGAGCAGGTCGTCGGCGAGCCGGTTGTCGATCATCATCGCGCCGAGCATCGCGGCTTCGGCTTCGACGTTGCGGGGCAGCTGGAGCGGTTCGGCGGGAGTCGCCGGAATCGGGAATGCGAGTGTGGCCATGACGCCGATCATACCCCCGCGCGGCCCCGACGGACAAACTCGTAATTGTCGTAATCGGCATCGCCCACTATCGGACGACGATGGCCGACCCGCGGATCATCGACGTGACGCTCGACGAGCACAGCATCGGCTGGCGCTCGGCCGACGTCGAGCAAGAGCGGCGGATCGCGATCTTCGACCTGCTGGAGGGCAATCATTTCGCGCCCCAGCGCGTCCATGCGGACGGCTATGCCGGCCCCTATCGCATCACGCTCGAATCGGCAGAGGGGCGGCTCGGCATCCACATCCACCGCGAGGATCGCAGCCATCTCGAGACGCTGGTGCTGGCGCTCGGCCGCTTCCGCCGGTCGATCAAGGACTATTTCGCGATTTGCGATAGCTATTACCAGGCGATACGGGCCTCCACCCCGCAACAGATCGAGACCGTCGATATGGCCCGCCGCGCCGTCCACAACGAAGCCGCCGAAACTTTGCGCGAGCGGCTCGCCGGCAAGATCGACGTCGATTTCGACACCGCCCGCCGCCTGTTCACGCTGATCTGCGTGCTGCACCTGCGCGGCTGATGGCATCCTTCCTTCTCAAGGCAGCCGGCGTCCTCGTCGCGGCCGGGGCGATCGGCATCGGCGGCTGGAGCTTCGCGACCGGCTGGCATCCGGCCGCCAGCCAATATCCGCTGCAGGGCCTCGACCTGTCCGAGAATCCCGGCGCGATCGAATGGGGCACGGTGCGCGCGCGCGGCGCCGACTTCGCCTATCTGGTCGCCACCTCCGGCAAGGACCGCCGCGATCCGGGGTTCGAGGCGAACTGGTCCGCGGTGCCCGAGGCGGGGCTGCGCCGCGGTGCGGTCCACCTCTATTCGCTGTGCCAGCCGGGCGCCGACCAGGCGAATGCGTTCAACGCCTTTGTGCCGCGCACCGCCGACGCCTTGCCCGCCGCGGTCGACGTCGACTATCGCGCCGATTGTACCGCCCGGCCCGAACGCGCCGACCTCGTCCGCGAGCTGCGCACCTTCATCACGATGGTCGAGACGCACACCCGCAAGCCGGTGCTGCTGCGCCTCAGCAAGCCCGTCGAGTCGGACTATACGATTTCGGCGGCGATCGAGCGCCCGGTCTGGGCGACCGCCAATCTCTTCCCCCCCGCTTATGCCGCGCGTGCGTGGCGGATGTGGCGCGCGAGCGACATCCGCCGCATCGACGGCATCGAAGGCCCCGTGAACTGGGACGTCGTCGCACCATGACCCAAGACCCCATCGAAACCCCTGCCCGCCTCATCGCCGCCGCGCGCGAGGCGGCGCGTCACGCCCACGCGCCATATTCGCGCTTCGCGGTCGGCGCGGCGCTCCTGATGACCGACGGCAGCCTGATTACCGGCGCCAATGTCGAGAATGCCAGCTACGGCCTGTCGCTCTGCGCCGAGACGGTGGCGATCGCCACCGCCAGCGCCGCCGGCCGGCTGCGCGAGGTCGTCGCGGTCGGGGTGATCGGCGGCGCGATGGATGCGGACGGCCGCGCCACCGGCACCGCCCCGGTTAGCCCGTGCGGGCGGTGCCGCCAGGTGCTCAACGAGGCGGCGCAACTCGGCGGCCGCGATCTCGCGGTCCATTGCGGCGGGGCCGAAGGCGACGCGATCGCCAGCTACCGATTGTCGGAGTTGCTCCCGCACGCCTTCGGCCCGGCGGATCTTGGGATCGGCTAAGGCTCGACGAAGGCTGGGTCTCGTTGGGTGGAGGTTACGTGACGACGTACAACCACCTTCCCGACACGACCCTGACTTCGTGCAACGTCCGCAAAAAGACTATTAGTGCTCCCGCGCAGGCGGGAGCCCAGGAGTCACGCGCAAACATTCGGTGTCTTGCCTGACCCTGGGTTCCCGCTTTCGCGGGAACACTGGAGGGGGGACGCCCTTCGCCGGGGTAAATCGGGAGGCTCACGAAGGCCCAAGTATCCCGTCCGGTCAGCCGGCAGCCCGCACCATCACCGGCAGTTGCATTTCGGCGCCGGCCGCCACACCCGCCGCGTCTTGGTCCGCACCGCCGGACGCCGCGTATAGGTCACCGCATCCTCATAGGTTTCGGTGGTCGTCGTCGTCACCACCGGTGCGCTCTGCACCACGACGGTGGTCGAGGATGCGCCCGGATAATAATAGCCGCCGCGATAATAGCCGCCGCTGCCGCTCGACGTCGTCACCGTCGTCGTACCATCCGCCGAACGCCAGGCCTCCCCGCCCGGCGCGTAGCCGACCGGCGGGGGCGGCGGCGCGCGATCCGGTGCGACCGGCACGTCATAGTCGCGGCGATAGGCCGGCGGCGGCGGCGGCTCGCGCCGATCCTCGGCACGATCGATCGCATAGCCCGCGGCGGCGCCGACGCCGGCACCGATCACCGTCCCGCCGAGGCGGTTGCCGCGGCCGGCGATCACATTGCCCGCGACCCCGCCAGCGGCCGCGCCGACCACGGCGCCACCCAGACCATCGTCGCGTCGCGCATAGCTGCGCGGCTCGTAGCTCCGGTCGTCATAGCCGCGATCGTCGTAGCCGCGATCGTCGTAGCCGCGATCGTCCGGCGCATAGCCGTCGCCGCCATAACCGTCCCAATCGATGCCATCACGCGTGTCGAACACCGATCCGCGCGCGTCGATCAGCACCGCATCGTCGTAATAGCGCACCCAATTGTACCCCGGCATCGGCCGGCTCAGGCCATAGCCCTGCCAGTCGGTGACGTAAAAGCGCGGGGCGACCCAATAGCGCGGCAAGGCATAGCCGCGGTACGGCCGGCGATAGGCGCTCCAGCCGCCGGGCGCGTTGGCGCCGCCCCACCAGCGACCACCGACCTTGCTGCCCCAGCGCGATTGACCCGCGGGGGCGGCGACCGGCCGACGGTAGCCGCCGCGCGGCGCCTGCCACGACTGGATGGTCTTCGGCGGTGCCACGCCGACGACCGGCGCGGGATAGCCGGCCCCCGCGCGCGGGCCATCGGGACCATGCGCGATCACCCGCTGCGCATCCGCACCGCCGGCGGCACCCAGCACCAGGCCGGCCGTCGCAATCCACCACGTCCGCATCGTCTTCTCCCTGCTGCCCGTACGCCGCCCCCGACGCCGACGGTTAACGTCACATTAGCAATCAGCCTATCATTTCACCCCCGGAGTCGCCAGACCGCCGGCAGTCCCGTTTCGGATCAAAGGGTTCGGCTCGCCAACAACGCCGCGAGCGCCTCGCAGCCGGCGGCATCCTCGGCATCGAAGCGCGCGGCTTCCGGACTGTCGAGATCGAGCACGCCGACCAGCATTCCGTCTCGGACGATCGGCACCACCAGCTCCGACCGGCTCGCCGCGTCGCAGGCGATGTGACCGGGAAAGGCATGGACGTCCTCGACCAATTGCGTCGTCCGCGTCGCCGCCGCGGTGCCGCACACGCCCTTGCCGAGCGCGATGCGGATGCACGCCGCCTTGCCCTGGAACGGCCCGAGCACGAGCTCGTCGCCGACCAGCCGATAGAAGCCCGCCCAGTTGAGGTCCGGCAGATATTGCCAGATCAGCGCCGAGGCATTGGCCATATTGGCGATGGCATCGGGCTCGTCCGCGGTCAGCGCATCGAGTGCGGACAGCAGATCGTGATACAGATCGGCCTTCGAGCCGGCGGAAATGTCGAACTGATACATGCCGCGCGATGTAGGGGCGATACGGTGCAACGCATATAGTGCAGACCCAATTCCTCCCCGGCCACTGGAAGCCCTTGCATACGGGCGGTTCTTCTCAAGCTTTCTCCTTCACCCCGGACTTGTTCCGGGGTCCACCGGGCGGCAGGGGAGCGGTCCCCCCTCAAGCCTTCTCCTCGCCGCAGAGTGGACCCCGGAACAAGTCCGGGGTGACGGAAGGATCAAAAAACCACATTGCATACCGTCCGCCCCCTCATCGCCGCAACGAAGAGGGCATCGCCCCTACTCCACCCGCACCCGCCCGCGCCCGGCCTTCACGGAGCTGCGCCCCTTCTTCTCGTCGACCCGCCGCGCCTTCGCCGATTTGCTCGGCTTGGTCGGCCGGCGCTTCTTCGGCACGATGGTCGCTTCCTGGATCAACGCGACCAGTCGCTCGCGCACCTCGCGCCGGTTCATTTCCTGCGAGCGGTTGCTCTCGCCGCGCAGCGTCAGCACGCCGTCCTTGCTCAGCCGCGATCCCGCCAGCACGCTCATCCGCGCCTTGACCAGATCGGGCAGATTGGGTGAGCCCCAGACATCGAAGCGCAGCAGCACCGCGCTGTCGGTGGTGTTGACGTGCTGCCCGCCCGGCCCCGACGAGCGCGTGAAGCTCTCCTCCACCTCCCGCTCGTCGATCGCGATCGATCGCGTCACCTGGATCAGCGGCACGGCGGGTCGCCTAGTCCGCCGGCGCCGCCGACACGATCCCCGGCCACACGCCGAACCGCTCGGGCAGCGGCGCCTCGGCGACGATCGGGTCCTTGTTGGCGCGTGGCACGGTCAGCGCCGCCGCATGCAGCATCATGCCGCCCGGCTCGCCGGCGCCATAGACGGGATCGCCGACCACCGGCAGGCTGAGCCCGCTCGCGGCGTGGACGCGGATCTGGTGCGTCCGCCCGGTCGTCGGCCGGAACTCGACCAGCGCGCGGCCGTCACGCGTGGCGAGCAGCCGCCAGGCGGTGCGCGATGCCTTGCCCTTGGGGTCCTCGACGATCCGCCAGCCCTCCTCGCGCGTGCTGACCTTGCCGAGCGGCATCTCGATCACGCCCTCGCTTGCCTCCGGCACGCCAGCGAGGATCGCGAGATAGCGTTTCTCCACCTCGCCGCGCTCGAACGCCTGCTGGAAGCGCGCCTGCGCCTTGGGATTGCGCGACAGCAGCAGGCAGCCGCTGGTGTCGCGGTCGAGCCGGTGCACCGCGGTGGGCCAGCGCTGGAAGCCGAACTTCAGCGAATCGAGGTGATTCTCCAGACTGAGGGAGCCGTCGCGCGGTTTGTCGACCGGCAAGCCCGCGGGCTTGTCGATGACCAGAGCCTCGCCGTCGATGAACAATACGCGGTCGCCATGCATGAGAAACGCCTTGCCACTCCCTGCCCGTCCGCGCCAGAGGCGCGCGATGCGTCGCGCCGCTCTTCTGCTCGCCACCATGGTTCTCGCCGCCCCCGCGACCGCGCAGGTCTGCGCCGGCGCTTCGGCGAGCATGGCGCGCGACGGCCGCGTCTACGGCCACCTTCCCTACGGCGACGCGCCGCCCGACGAACTGGTGGCCGCGCCGGCTGGCTTCGCGCTCAACGGCTGCATGGTCCGCCGCGACATGATCCCCGATCTCGAGCGGCTGCTCGCCGCGGCACAGGGCGATCCGGCGGTGATGGGCCAGCTTCGCGCGCTCTCCTGCCACCGTTCGATCATCCGTCAGGCGAGCGTCTTCTGCCGCGAACATCCCGATGCGGGCGGCGATCCCGACGCGACCCGCGCGATTTCCGTCGCGCCGCCCGGCCACAGCGAACATTCGACCGGCTATGCGCTCGATTTCGCGGTCCGCCCGGCGAACGGCTGCCCCGATGCCGAGGCGTGCATGGCGGCGACGCCGGCGGCGCGCTGGCTGGTCGCCAATGCGCCGCGCTTCGGCTTCGAAATGTCCTTCCCCGGCGGCAACAAGCAGAATGTGAAGTGGGAGCCGTGGCATTGGCGCTGGGTCGGCACCAGCGCGACCGCGCCGGGCGCCGCCCGCGCGCGCTTCATCTTCGCCAAGGCACGCGCGCAATTTCCCGCCAACCCCGCGGTCGATGGCGCACGGACCATCGCCAGGGTGCTGCCGATCGTGTATGTCGCGCTACCGGTCTGGCCCGCGCCCGAGCCGAAGAAGAAGCGTCGCCGCTGACGCACGAGGAGGGTCCATGTTCGTCGACTTCCACGACCAACCACCCCCACCCCGTTGGGAACCCAAGCCGCCGCCGCGCCGCCTGACCCCGCGGCAACGCAAGACGATGGAGGTCGTCGTCGGCGTCAACATCGTGCTGCTGCTGATCGCGCCGCTCGGCGGTGCCACCATCCTGCAAGCGATCGGCGCGCTGCTGCGCTGACCGCGCTATGGACCAGTGCCCGCCCCTTCCGAACGGGAGGGCTAGCGCATATGGCTGCGGTGATGAGGCTCGACCGGTGTCCTTATGGGATTCGTCACCCCGGACTCGTTCCGGGGTTCACCGGGCCGCGAGAGAACGGCGTCGAATCAAGCCTTTCTCCCCGCCGCGGGGTGGACCCCGGAACAAGTCTGGGGTGACGGAGTGGGCTTGGAAGTTGGCGCGCTTCATATGCGATAGCCCTGCTTCCGAGCGGGAGGGCAAGGCTTGATGCCCAGACGGCCATGCCGATCGCCGACACGTCCCCATCCCATATTGGCTCCATGACCGACCCCATCACCTACTCCTCCGGGTGGCCGATCACGCGACCTTAACCACGCCCGGAATACCCCGGATCGTCATGGGCCGGATAAGTCTCATTGCGGCAGACGCAGCTCCGGGCACGGCGGCAAAAGCATGGCGGCGGCCAGCGAACCCGGTGATCGCGGGGTTTGCAGGCGTCGTGCTGATGATGGTGGTCGGCTGGCTGTCGGGGCAGGACTATAATTGGGACCTGCTGAATTATCACTTCGCATCGCCGGCATTGCTGTTGAGTGGGCGCTACGACGTCAATGTCGCGCCGTCGGGGCTGCAATCATGGTTCAACCCGATCGGCTATGTTCCCGCCTTTCTGGCGATAACGTCCTTGCCCCCGTGGCTGGCGTCAGCCGCGCTGGCGGCGGCGAGCGGGCTGAACGCGCCGTTGATCTATCTCATTGCCGACGCCGTCGCTGGAGATCTGCCGCGCGAGGCTCGGGTGCGGTCGAGCTGTGCCTGCGTTGCGATCGGGATGAGCGGCGCGATCATGTTCGGCGAGGCGGGAACGACCTTCCTCGATTCGACGCTCAGCATCGCCGCTCTGGGCGCGATCTACGCGGTGATCGTCGCCATGCGGTCCCCCGATCTCGCGAAAGCCCAGCATAGCGTCGCCGTTGCCGGAATCTTGATGGGCGCGGCGTGTGGGTTGAAGCTGACGAACGTGCCGTTGGCGATCGGCCTCGCTGGGGCCGTGACAGCCTGCGTGCTCGTTCGCAGGCTGTCACCGGCGGCGGTCGTCGCTTTGACGATCGGGGGCGCAGCCGGATTTGCGCTGACCGGGGGATGGTGGGCGTGGCGGATGTGGACGATGTTCGGCAATCCGGTGTTCCCGATCTTCAATCAATTGTTCCGGTCCCCGTTCGCGCCTGCCTCGCCGGTGATCGATACGACCTTCCTGCCGCGGGACTGGTCCGGGATCGTCACCTATCCCTGGCATTGGCTGATCGGCGACAGGACGCCGGGGACCGAAGTGCCGCTGGTCGATCGACGTTACCCCATCGGCCTGTCCGCTGCCTTATTGGTGGCAATTGGCTGCATCGTGCGCCGCGATGATCGGGACGGGCGGTCCAGCGCAGCGCTGCTGGTCGCGACGTTTGCCTTGGCCACCTATCTCATGTGGCTATTCGCCTTCGCCATCCTGCGCTATCTCGTGACGATCGAGTTGCTGAGCGGCGTGCTGGTCCTTGCAGCGCTCCGAATATTGCCGCCGGTTCGTGATCGCTGGACGCCGCGCGTGATGATCGTTGCGGCGGTCCTGCTGTCGATGACGACGCATCACGCGGGATGGGGGCGGGCACCGTTCACCGCGGACTGGTTCGGCGCGCGGGGAATGACGGCGGTTCATCGTGCGGGAACGGTCTATGTTCTGCCGGGTGATACGCCGCTCGGGTTCCTGATCCATGCCCTTCCCGACGACGCGCGCTTCGTACGGGTGGGCGGGACGTTTCCGCTGACACGTGGCGATTTGCTGGGCGCGCGGGCGCTGAGCATGATCCGGGCAGCCCCTTTCGTGCGATCGCTGGCAGAAGCACCGACCGACGCAGCGGGGATCGCAACGCTCAGCAGGTTCGGGTTGGCGATCCGACCGGGCACATGCCGCCCCATCCAAACAAAGACGGGACGCGTGGAAAGTTGCGAGCTTGCGCTTTCTGGCCCGGCAGGACGGTTAAATTAAAAGCACGCCTCGGCTCAGAACTCGGCTGGCTCATGCTCCGTGTCCGGCCACACTATCTGCGTCGGACCGGGTAGCGGCCGCTATTGCAACGCCAGTGGCGGCAACGAGCGATATGGGGCCTGATCAAAGATAGAAGACGCCCCGCCGTCCGTAGTGACACAAGCTGGCGGGGCGCCGGGCCGAATTGCCTTGGCGATCGCAATACCGTTATATGGTTAAGACCCGCCTAACGCATGTTTGGCGCCCTGCACGGAGCCCGCGTGAGCAGGGAACCACGCTGGCAATCACTGCATCGGGAACAGCGGGAACAAGCCCCCTCTCCTACAGGCGTGAACGGCTCGCGAACTTCGCAGCCTATTGCCGGATATACCGGAAATACCACATTTTAGGTGCTCAGCCCCGCTAAAGTCACGGTTATCTGGGCGTTGCATCACCATTACGATCAGCCCAAAAGATGCCGAACAATCACCCGCTAAGCACGCAATGCAATTTCGATGCTACGCTGATCGTAAGTTGTGCCGACGGCTTTCAACGTCGCGCAGCCGAGCCGTCATGCGCAGATCACTGCTCATCTAGCAATCACCGACACTCCCCCATCCCATACTGCCGCCAGTACCAGTCCCACCGCACGGCAGCCCCGGCAGCCCCGGCAGCGATGACGGCGCACGACAGCGACCGGCCGTCCGGCAGCGTGCAGCGCGCGACGATGCGGCTGTAGCTCTTGCCCTGTGGCTGGCAGGTCAGGCGCTTGCCGAGCGTCAGCCGCGACACGATGCTCTGAGCGTGTGCCGCGGCGCGATCATCGCAGGTATAGGCGTTGCGGCGCGCATCAGGCGGCGACGGAGTCCGGCGCTTTCGAAGTCCGGCGCCTGAATACCGGCCACGCGCTCCTTTTCGCCCGATCGGCACCATAGGGGGCCGTCGCCGTCATGGACACGGATCACGTCGCAGGTGAATGCCGGCAGCTTGGCGGCCAACATCATGGCGATCATCGGTCAGGCCGCAATTCAATCGCTCTCCGCGTCATCCAGCGCGGCGAAGGCATCGCCATCAGGTTGCTGTTTGCAGAGGTGAGCCCGAACCGCCTCCGGGTTGCCCTCGCGCGGAAAAGTACGATCAGCGCTAGCGGCTTCGGCTATGCCGTCCACCCAGTCTCCGCGGTCACGTTGCGTCAGCAACCACCTGCCAAACGCAACCTGCTGCCGAGCATCTTCATTTTGCCCGATCATGCGCATGCCTCCACCATGCCCCCCCCCTGCCAACGATCATATGTTCGGGATATGTTCCCAAGAATGCATATTGGCATCGGCCGCTTTCACCAGCTCAACAGAGGCAGACCCAATAGGGCAGAATCCGTGACAAGCTGTGGCGTGCCTGCAACAAGATGGCACCAGATACTCGCGCTGTAGAAACAAATCTTTACATCCCGCATCTCGCCCGACACCTTCGTTTGCGTCGGGGCAGGCCTCGACGGATGTGTGCGCCGCCAGGGGGGTGGCCGCCACAGGGGGAAATACCAATAGTGATCATCGCTTCTCGTCTTGCGCGGAAGGCTGCGCTTCTCGCTGCTGCAACACCCTTCGTGATCGCGCTCTCGATTACGCCATCGACCGCTCAGGCCAGTCCGGGGTCCGCCGCCACCGATCAATCGAGTTCGGCTGAGCAGCCTCAGACGCCCGGCAAAGTAGAGATTGATCGGCAACAGGCCGCGCCGACCACGCCGGACGCACAATCAACGCAGCCGGACGGCGATATTGTCGTGACCGGCTCGCTCTTCCGTCGTGCCGACACGGAGACGCCATCGCCCGTCACCATCCTGACCGCCGACACCATCGCAAAGGCAGGCATCACTACGGCAACCGATGCGATCCGATCGATCTCCGCCGATGGCGCGGGTTCGATCGGTACCGGCTTTCAGTCGGGCTTCAGCGCCGGCGGCTCCGCCGTATCGCTCCGCGGTCTGGGCGTGTCATCCACGCTGGTGCTGGTCGATGGGCTGCGTTCGGCCAATTTCCCGATCAGCGACGACGGCCACAATTCCTACGTCGACCTTAACTCGATCCCGTTCAGCCTGATCGACCGGATCGAAGTGCTGAAGGACGGCGCGTCGTCAACCTACGGCGCGGACGCGATCGGCGGCGTGGTCAACCTGATCCTCAAGAAGCACGTCGTCGGCCTGACCGGCACGGTCGAGGCGGGTCTGGCGGAGAAGGGCGACGGCGCACGCCAGCGCGCGAACCTGACGCTCGGCTATGGCGACTATGAGGACAAGGGCTTCAACGTATACATCAACGGCGAATACCAGCGCGACGGCCGCATCTCGAACCACAGCCGCGGCTTCCCGTACAATACGCAGGATCTGACCAGCATCGGCGGCAACGACCTTAACACCGCCGACCAGAACCTAACCACCGCCACTCCCAGTGCGGTCGTGGTGCGCGTGCGCCAGACCGACCTGAACAACCCGCTGGCGGGTTCGACGGCGGCGCTGAGCACGCAGTTCCAGACGCTGAACCTCGGCACCTGCAGCAACGGCACTTATCGGCAAACCAGTGCGGCGGTGAACGGCGTCGGTTGCCGTTACGATCTCGTCGATCGCTACCGTCAGATCCAGCCGTTGCAGGAGCGCTATTCGGTCAACGGCCGGATCAGCGTCCGCCTGAGCGATTCGATCGAGGGTTATATCACCGGCAGCTACAGCCGCAGCGATGTGAGCATCAGGGGCACGCCGTCGGCGATCCGTGCGACGCAGCCGTTTGGCGGCGCACCGGCAGCCGCATCGAGCAACCCGGGTGTCGTCCTGCCGGTGTACATCTGCACGTCGGGCATCAACTGTTCGGTGCCGGGCACGGCAGGTCGCCAGCTCAACCCGAACAACCCCTATGCGGCCGCCTTCGCCAACGATCCGAACAACGGTGCGGCGCGGATTTATTACCTGTTCGGCGACATCCCGGTCGGCAGCGACCGAACCAACGAGGTGTATCGCGGCACCGCCGGTCTGGACGGCAGCTTCGGCGAAGGCTGGAACTGGCGCGTGCAGGGCGCCTATGCGCGCGACGAGCTGGAGATCACGCAGCACGGCCTGATCAATATCGCCGCCCTGCGCAGCGCGATCAACACCGGCAGCTACAATTTCGTCAATCCGAGTCTGAACAGCCAAGCGGTGCGCGATACGCTGTCGCCCGACAAGACGACGCCGTCACATTCGACGATGGCATCGCTCGATGCGTCGCTCAGCAAGGCGCTGTTCGAACTGCCGGGTGGCTCGTTGCAGGTCGCAGTCGGCGGGCAGGTGCGCCGCGAGACGCTGGAGAACAACAATCAGAACGTCGCGCTCGACACCTATGGTCTGACGACGTCGTCGTCGTTCGGCAAGCACACGGTTTCGGCGGGTTACTTCGAGATCGATGCACCGATCCTCACCATCCTGGATGTCAACGCCTCGGGCCGTTACGATCACTATTCGGAAGGGTTCGGCCGCTTCTCACCTAAGGTCGGCGTTAAGTTCTCGCCGTTCAAGCAGTTGGCGATCCGCGGCACCTATTCGCAGGGTTTCCGCGCACCGACCTTCGCCGAGAGTGGCGTGCGCAGCCAATATGCGGGCTTCGTCACTTATACCCCGCCTTGTAATTTCATTCTGGCGCATGGCGGCACCGGCACCACAACGACGTGTAGCAGCAACGGCAATCCTTACGGCCAGTCCTATTCGCTGGGCCGCGGCGTCGCCGGCAATCCGGACCTTAAGCCGGAAACCTCGCGCAGCTTCACCGCCGGCGTGATCGTGCAGCCGGTCAAGTGGTTCAGCTTCACCGCCGACTATTACAACGTCAAGAAGTCGGACCTGATCGTCGCCGGGCCGTTGATCGGTGCGGCACAGGCGGCTTACTACAGCGCGAGCAACGTTGCGGCGGCACAGGCTGCGGTCGCCAACGTCGGTCCGGGCTATTCGGTCAATCTGGTCGATGCGCCCGATCCCGCATTCCCGGGCGCCCTGCCCCGCGTGCTGATCATCAACGTGCCGTTCGTGAACGCCGATTACTCGATCACCTCGGGTATCGATCTGGCGGCGACCGCGAACGTTCCGCTGGGTGAGGGTTCGACCTTCACCAGCCGTGTCGAGGTCACCCACCTGTTCAAGTACGACCTGCACACCAGCGGTGGCGTGCAGAAATATGCGGGCACGATGGGTCCGTACGATCTGTCGTCGGGCAATGGCACGCCGTCGTGGCGCGGCAACTGGCAGAATACGCTTCAGGTAGGCGCATACTCTTTGACCGCGACGACGTATTTCGTTGACAAGATCAAGGCAGTTGCAACCGACCAAGGCAATCTGTCGACCGCATGCACGGCGGCGCTGTACAAGGCGACCACTGATACAACCGGCGGCGATCGCTTTTGCTACGTCAAGAAGTTCATCAATGTCGACTTGAACGGATCGGTGAAGGTCAACGACGACTTCACGTTCTTCGTCAACGTCGGCAACGTGTTCAACGCGCATGCACCGGTCGCTCCCGCGGCATATGCGAGCGCGCCGAACTTCCTGACCACATGGCATTATGCCGGTCTGGTCGGCCGCACCTTCCGCGCGGGTGCCAGCTTCGGCTTCTAAAACAAGTGCGTCTTTGAGGGAGGGGTTTCCCCCTCCCTCATTTTTTTGTGCTGAGACTCGCGCGCCGGGAACACCGGGCCCCGCACCGTCATCTAGGCCGTGTATTGCTGCTGTAGCGCCGCAACATTTGCGTCGGACGGCGTGGCGGTCGCTATTGCATCACCAGTGGTGACAACAAGCGATATGGAATCTAGCCAAGGTAGGGAGACGCCCCGCCATCCGTAGTGACACAAGCTGGCGGGGCGCCGGGCCGAATTGCCTTGGCGAACTAGATACCGATGTATGGTTGAGGCCTACCTAAAAACGTAGGCTTGGCGCCCTGCCCTTGGCCCGCGTGGGAAAAACAAGGCTCCCGTCCGTAGTGACCGCCCGCCAGACTGAGCATCTGGCCACCTTCTGACAAGGGCAAGAAGGCCTGACCTGTTTGGATGTGGGACGCGCAAGTTGCGGCGCTTACCGTGCCGACTGAAACTCTGCCCAAGAATCGCTCCCGCGCTGCGCTACCTGCCGCGCCACCACCGCACGAGCTACGTCGGTAAGCCGGGTCTGAGACTATGCGGCTAGTACCGATGTTGGCTGAACCGAGAGCACCCGGCCTTTCGCACCCCGTCGCGCTGCTTCCATAATGCTTCCTACGGCAGCCTTCCTGTCGTCTTCGTCCATAGACCGCCAAGCCACCGTGCGAACAAGCGTATCGAGCTGCGGATTCGCAACGCCACCAATGGCCTGCTGGAGCTGATCGTATTGATCCGGCGTCCACGCAATCGACTTGCCAGCCTGTTAGTATTTGCGTTGCGGTGGGGTGATCGACGCGCCACTATCGACCAGCGCGGTAATCGTCGGGCCCTTCCGATCCCTCCCCGTCATCAGCGGTGAGATGATGTCAGGCCCAACCGCGTCCTGTGCTAGGACCGGCTGAGCAACAAGCAACCCCAGCCGCTCGACCCCGGTGCAAGCTGTGGTCGGCGTCCATGGCGAGCCGTGCGCGCCGATCGTATAGCGCCGCGTCTTGGCCTCACGGCCGCCCATCCGGTACTGGAAGATGTTGGGATCGCCCGGCCGGCGTGATCTTCACGCCGAAGCCTTTCAATTCGTCATCCCACAAAAGGCCGACACCAGTGCCGGGCTTTAGCGCATCGACCGTCCGCTTATTGACCTTGCCCGACGTCATTAAGGCCTTGCTGGCAATCACCGTAGCGGGAAGCGCAAACAGCAACGGAACAGCGGGGACAAGCCCCCTGCCCTACAGGCGTGAACGGCTCGCGAACCCCGCAGCCTATTGCCGGATATACCGGAAATACCACACCTCATGGCCCTGCCGCCGCGCCTTGCGTTCGTAGCGTGTCTCGGGCCAGTCGTCGGGCCGGGTCAGGAAGTCCGCCGGCGTCCGTGCCGTCCACACGAAGTCGCGGCGCTGGTTCATGATCATCATCGCCCAGCGGCAATAGGTCGGATCGTCCGTCCCCAGCCGGAACTCGGCACCCGGCTTCAGCTTGGCGGCGATCGCGTCGAGCGGGCCGTGGTTGATCATCCGCCGCTTGGCGTGACGCGCCTTGGGCCAGGGGTCGGGGTGGAGCAGATAGACCCGGCTGAGGCTCGCATCGGGCAGCCGCTCGACCACCTCCAGCGCATCGCCCATATGCAGCCGCACATTGGCGAGGCCACCGTCGCGGATATGGCCGAGCGCGCCGACCACGCCGTTGAGGAACGGCTCGCAACCGATGAATCCGGTCTCGGGCCGCATCGTCGCCTGACCCGCGAGATGCTCGCCGGCACCGAAGCCGATCTCGAGCTCCAGCGGGCGGTCATCGCCGAACAGCACCCGCGCATCGAGCGCACCCGTCTCCGGCACGCTCAACGGTGCCAGTGTGTCCTCGACCAGTGCGGCCTGGCCGATGCGCAGCTTATGGCCCTGACGACGGCCGTAGAGGCGGCGGATGGTGGCGGGATCGTTCATGGTGGCGCGCCCTAGAACACAACGCGCCACAGGGAAACGCCGCATTCGCCTGCACCGCGCGGAGCAAAGCGGGGCGGCGGTCCGTTGCACCGTCACATGACCGACGACGCCACCGATGGCGACGGCCTCAAGGCCGCCGATGCCAAGACGCTCCACCGCACGGTGCGCGAATCGGGGGAGGACGAGTTGCGCCGTCCCGCGATGCAATTGTTCTGGTCGGCGCTCGCCGCCGGCATCGCGATCAGCGTCTCGCTGCTGACCGAGGCGGCGCTGCACGCGGCCCTGCCCGACGCGCCGTGGCGCGAGCTGGTCAGCGGCCTCGGCTATCCGGTCGGCTTCATGGCGGTGATCCTCGGCCGGATGCAATTGTTCACCGAGAGCACAATCACCGCGATGCTGCCGCTGGTGACGAGGCCGTCGCGCTGGGCGCTGGCCCGTACGCTGCGGCTGTGGAGCATCGTCCTCGTCGCCAATCTGCTCGGCACCGCGCTCGCCGGGCTGGCGATCGCCACCGGCGCGATGGGCAGCGACGCGATCCGTCACGCCGCGCTCGCCATCTCGGCGGGGATCACGGACTTGTCCGCCGGCCGCACCTTCGTCAACGCGATCCCCGCCGGCTTCATGATCGCGATCCTCGCCTGGGCGCTGCCCAATGCGCGCAGCCAGAGCGTGGCCGTGATCTTCATCTTCACCTACATCCTGACGATCGCCGGCTTCAGCCATTCGATCGTCGGTTCCAGCGAGGCCTTCCTGCTGCTGTTCGCCGGCCAGACCGGCGTCGTCCAGACGCTGGCGGGGCTGATCGCGCCGGCGGTGCTCGGCAATCTCGTCGGTGGCGCCGGCATTTTCGCGGTGCTCGCGCACGCACAGGTACGCGGCGAACCGCCGCAGGGAGAAGAGCAGTGAGCAAGGCGAAGACGGCCGCGAAGTCGGTCGAACGGGTGGATCGTCATCTGACCCGGGATGCGGCGGCGAAACGCGATACGCTGCCGGTGCGCTTCGCCAGCTTCCTTGGCGAGGTGGCCGACCAGCCGCAGCTCATCACCGCCTCGATCGCGACGATCGCGGCGGGACTGGTCGGGCGGCGGCCCGATATGATCCGCGGCGGCACGCGGATGCTCGCGGCGCATCTCGTCGCCACCGGTATGAAAAGCGCGATCAAACATTCGATCGACCGCACCCGCCCCGCCAAGGCGATCGACGAGGGCGATCACCGGTTCGAACCGGGCGATAGCGACGACCACGATCTCAATTCCTTTCCCTCGGGCCACACCGCCGGCGCGGTCGCGGTCGCACGGGCCGTGTCGCGCGAGATCGACGGCGCCGCCACCCCCGCCGCACTCGGCGTCGCCGCGGTCGCCGCGATCCAGCCGGTCGCCGGCAACCATTACCTTTCCGACGTGCTGGTCGGTGGCGCGATCGGCTGGGCGTCGGAAGCGCTGGTCGACGCCGTGTTCAACCATTTCGCGCCGCCGCCGGCCGAGAAAGTTCAACCAGTTTGAGCCAAGTTGTGCTGGGTTTGCCGTCCACCGCGTGCTAGGCCCACCGATACGGAAGCGTTATGAACATCCCTCCCGAACCCTCGCGCGAGAAGCGCAACAGCGTCATCGTCCGCGCCGCGGTCCGTCTGCCCGGTGGCGGCCAGAGTGAGCGGCGTGTGCGCAACCTGTCGCGCTCAGGGGCGTGCATCGATAATGACGGCGATCTCGCAGCGGGCATGATGCTCGATATCGAAATGGGCCATATCACGGAGCTGACCGGGGAGGTCATGTGGGTGAAGGACCGGCTCGCCGGCATTCGCTTCGCCGAGCCGATCGATCTCGACGAAGCCCGTAAGCCACGCGGCGTCACCGCGGCGCCCAAGGCCGGCTGGATGACCGATATCAACGACGCCTACCGCCGATAAGACGACGGTTCGCCCGCCGCGACCGCGCAACGCGCCTGCCTCACCGCCAAAAGAAAACACCCTCCCGCGTCCGGCGACGCGAGAGGGTGTCGTTCACACAACCCTGATCGAACCGATCAGGCGACCGCGGCCTTGAGCTGCTCGACCAGATCGGTCTTTTCCCAGGTGAACAGGTCGCCCTCGGGCTCGCGACCGAAATGGCCATAGGCCGCCGACTTGACGTAGATCGGCGCGTTCAGCTTGAGATGCTGGCGGATGCCCTTCGGCGTCAGGCGCACGAGCTGCGGCAGCACCTGTTCCAGCTTCGCTTCTTCGACCGTGCCGGTGCCGTGCGTGTCGACATAGACCGACAGCGGCTCGGCAATGCCGATCGCATAGCTGAGCTGGATCGTGCAGCGCTTGGCGAGGCCCGCGGCGACGACGTTCTTGGCAAGGTAGCGCGCGACATAGGCGGCCGAGCGATCGACCTTGGTCGGATCCTTGCCGCTGAATGCGCCGCCGCCGTGCGGCGCCGCACCGCCGTAGGTGTCGACGATGATCTTGCGGCCGGTGACGCCCGCGTCGCCGTCCGGCCCGCCGATCTCGAACGCGCCGGTCGGATTGATATAGACCTTGGTCTCGTCGGTGACGAAGCCCTCGGGCAACGTGCTCGTCAGCACGCCGGTGACGTAATCCTTGAGCACGTCATATTTGGCGGCGTCGGCATTGTCGCCCTGCAGGCAATAGCCCGCCTTGTGCTGCGTCGAGACGACGAGCGCCACCGCCCGCGTCGGCACGCCATTCTCATATTGCAGCGTCACCTGGCTCTTGGCGTCGGGCTCGAGGAACGGCGCCTTGCCCGAATGGCGGTCGGCCGCCATCGTCTCGAGGATCTTGTGGCTGTAATAGAGCGTCGCCGGCATCAGGCCCGGCGTCTCGTCGGTCGCGTAACCGAACATGATGCCCTGGTCGCCCGCGCCCTCGTCCTTGTTCGAACCCTCGTCGACGCCCATCGCGATTTCCGCCGACTGGCCGTGCAGGTTGTTCTCGAAGGTGAAGCTTTCCCAGTGGAAGCCCGACTGTTCGTAGCCGATGCGCCTGACGGTCGCACGGACGGCGGCCTCGATCTCGGCGAGCGCGCCGTCGGCCCAGGCACCATTCTCATAGACGCCCTTGCAGCGGATTTCGCCCGCCAGCACGACGAGGTTGGTGGTGGTCAGCGTCTCGCAGGCGATACGCGCCTCCGGGTCCTTGGACAGGAACAGATCGACGATCGTGTCGCTGATCTGGTCGGCGACCTTGTCGGGATGGCCTTCGGAAACGGACTCGGACGTGAAGATATAGCTGCTGCGCATCACTGCCTCATAACGATATAAAGATGCCTTTATATGTCCGCTCCTAACGCGCACGGCGGCGGATGGCAATCGCCGCCGCCGCGAAGCCGAGCGCGACGATCAGCGCCGCAAAATTCCCCAGCCGGCTGAACAAAGTGGGCGGCAGCGCCGGCGGCATCGGCAGCTCGATCGCCCCCGCCGTCTCGTGCGGAACGGTGGCGAGCAGCCGTCCGTCGGCGGCGATCACCGCCGAAATGCCGGTCGGAGTCGAGCGGACGATCGGCAGCCCTTCCTCGATCGCCCGCATTCGCGCCTGCGCGAGATGCTGCGGCGGCCCCCAGCGCCCGAACCAAGCATCGGTCGAGGGGTTGAAGAGGATCGCGGGGCGATGCGCCTCGTCAACCGTGCGGCCGGAGAAAATGATCTCGTAGCAGATCTGAAAGCCGATCGCGCCGAAGCCGGGGATCGTCAGCGTGCGCGGACCGGGGCCGTCGTCGAAGTCGAAATCGCCCGGCACCAGCCGCGCGAGGCCGAGCGGCCTGAGCAGCCACGGCACCGGCAGATATTCGCCGAACGGCACCAGATGCGCCTTGTCGTAGCGGCCGACGATACGCGCGCGGGCATCGAGCGCGAACACCGAATTGGACGCGCCCGCGACGTCGCCCTTGGCGTCGAAGCGCAGCGGCGTATGGCCGGTCATCAGCACGTCGCGCGGGCCGAGCAGCCGCGCCAGCCGCCAGCGGTTGAACAGCGGGCTCTGGCCGAAATAGATCCAGCGCGGATAGCCACTTTCGAGATAGTCGCGGATCACCCCCTCGGGCCACAGCACCAGCCGCGGCCGCGGTCCCGGCGTTCCCGACTGGCGGATCAGCGCGGCGAGCATCACCTCCTGATCGCCCTCGCCGCGTGCGTCCTGCCCGACATTGGGCTGCACGACGCGCAGCAGCGGCGCATCGGGCCGGGCGGCCGGCGCCTGCGTCCACAAAGCGGAGACCGCCGCGACGACCAACAGCGCCAAGAGCCCCGCCGGCAACCGCCACCGCCGCTGCGGCAGGAGCAGCAACGACACCGCGGCGAGCACCGTGACGCCCGACAGTGCATAGGTGCCGATCCACGCCGACAGCCGCGCGACGCCGATCACCGGCAACCAGATCACCCCGATCGGGTCCCAGGCATAGCCGCTGAACAGGACGCTGCGCAGATATTCGCTGGCGATCCACGCCGCCGCGAAGACGAGCGCATAACCGGCATCGGGCCGCGCGCCGCGGCCGAAGCGCCAGCCGATGCCCGCAGCGGCCATCGGGAAGATCGCCAGATACAGCGCCAGCCCGACCGCGGCGAAATAGCCGAGCACCGGCGGCATCTTGTCCTGAAAGTCGAAGGCGTGCTGGAACCAGTTGTTGTTGATCGTGAAATGCCCGGCACCCCAGCACCAGCCGAGCCACGCCGCCCGCCGGCCGGTATCGGCGCGCTGGACCAGCGCGGCAAGCCCGGCGAGCCCGACCAGCGTCAACGGCCAGAGCTGCAACGGCGCGAACCCGGTCGCGGCGATCGCCCCGAGGATCAGCGCGACGAGGGCGGGACGGCGGGAGAGCAAGGCGGGCATGCGGCGCGCTGTAGCGCGCGGCAAACGCGATGTCCTCCCTCCATGAGACGGGCATGCGCGCCGTCCGGCACAGCCGGTATGTCGCGCTACAAAGGGGATAGGCGGCACTCGGACCGTGCCGGAAGAACGACGCGCTCCTATCCGCCGTTCGCCCTGAGCCTGTCGACGGGCAGGTGAGTCTCAAGGTGCTTCGACAAGCTCAGCACCAACGGACGTGGACCGTGTCGCAGTCCGCGCATCGTCGCGGAGGGAATTGAGCGGTAGCGCCAGCCACCACCCTTCCCTACCTTCGCCACATGTCCCTACGCCCCTTCCATCTCGCCTTCCCGGTCCACGATCTCGCCGCGGCGCGCGCCTTCTACGGCGGCGTGCTCGGCTGCCCCGAGGGCCGTTCCAGCGACCAGTGGATCGACTTCGACCTGTTCGGCCATCAGATCGTCGCGCATCTCGACCCCGCCGCCCGCGCCGTGCAGGTCGCCAACGAAGTCGACGGCCACCACGTCCCCGTCCCCCATTTCGGCGTCGTCCTCACCATGGCCGACTGGCAGGCGCTCAGCGATCGCGTCGCCGCCGCGGGCGTACGCTTCGGGATCGAGCCGCACGTCCGCTTCCGCGGCGAGGCGGGCGAGCAGGCGACGATGTTCTTCTCCGACCCGTCGGGCAACGCGCTCGAGTTCAAGGCGTTCGGGGACGATGCGATGCTGTTCGCCACGACGAAGGACCAGATATGAGCGCCCCGATCGAACTCGACATTCCCCATCAGCTCGGCAAGACCGCGGTCCGCGAACGCCTCGACGGCGGCATCGGCAAGATCGGCCGGCTGATCCCCGGCGGCGCGCAGGTCGAGCATCGCTGGGAAGGCGATACGATGCATTTCACTGTCGGCGCGATGGGCCAGACGATCGGCTGCCGCGCGACGGTATCGGACAGCAACGTTCATGCGATCGTCGACCTGCCCGGCTTCCTCGGCCTGTTCGCCGGCAAGATCCGCGACGTGATCCAGCAGGAAGCACCGAAACTGCTGAAATAAATTCCTCAATTCCTCCCCCGCCAGGGGGAGGATTTTGGTTTCACCCCATGTGCCGCTTGTCGAGCTTCCGCGCCAACGTGCGCCGATGCATCCCCAGCCGCCGCGCCGCTTCGGAGATGTTGAAGTCGACGTCCGCCAGCGTCTGGTGGATATGCTCCCATTCCAGCGTCTTGATCGAGGTCGGCGGCGCCGCGGCGATCGTCGCGCCGGCATCGCCGTCTATCCGCGCGAAGGCCGCCTCGATATCGTCGGTATTGGCCGGCTTGGTCAGGTAGTTGGTCGCGCCGAGCTTGATTGCCTCGACCGCGGTCGCGATGCTGGCGAAGCCGGTCAGCACGACGATCTTGATGCCCGGATCGATTGCATGGATCGTCGCCACGCAGGCCAGCCCCGACGCGCCGCCCAACCGCAGGTCGACCACCGCATGATCGGGCCTGAAGTCGGCCACCGCCGCCTCCAGCCCGTCCGGCCCGGGCAGCATCGTCACCGCATAGCCGCGCCGCTCGAACGAGCGCCCCAGCGTCCGCGCGAAATTGGCATCGTCCTCGACGATCAGCAGCCGCCGCTCGCTCATGCCCCCTCCTCCAACGCCAGCGCCGCCACCGGCAGCCGCAGCACCATCTCCGCGCCGCCCGCGATATTGCGCGCCGCCAGCGTCCCGCCGAGCGTGCGCAGCACGTTGGTGGCGAGGAACAGCCCCAGCCCCGCGCCGCGCCGCTCCTTGCTGGTGTTATACGGTTTACCGATTCCGGCGAGCACCGCGGGCGGAAAGCCGCTGCCATCGTCGCGCACGGTCAGCACGATCACCGCCCCCTCCACCGCCGCGGTCAGCGTGATCGCCGAGGCCCCCGCCTCCGCGGCATTGTCGAGCAAATTGGTCAGCGCCTGCCCCAGCGCGCGGTCGGACACGATCGGCCGGTCGTCGCCGATCCGGTCCTCGAACGTCACCGTTCCGGGCCAGACCGCGACGATCCCCGACAGGAACCGGCGCAGTGTCGTGCGTTCGGGCGCCTCGCCGGTCACCTCGCCCGCGGCGAACAGGATGCCCGACACGATCGTCTTGCAGCGCATCACCTCCGCCTGCATCTCGTCGACCTCGGCGGCGAGGCGCGGTTCGGCGCGGATCGCCGCCTCGCTCTTCCAGTCGCCGAGCAGCACGAGGATCGACGATAGCGGCGTGCCGAGCTCGTGCGCCGCGCCGCTGGCGAGCAGGCCCATGCGGACGATATGGTCCTCCTCGGCGGCGCGCTGGCGCATCGCGGCGAGATGCGCATCGCGGCTGCGGAGGTTGGCGGCGATCCGCGTCACGAACAGCACGAGCAGCACCGCGGCGAGCACGAAATTGGCCCACAGCCCGATGACATAGACCGGCGACAGCCGCGTCGCGAACCACGGCGGCAGCGCCAGCGGCGGGCTGAGCAGCGCGACCAGCCCGAACGCCACCGTCGTCAGCGCGACCAGCGCCCAGCTCGACCAGGCGTGGAGCAGCACCGCGCCCATCACCACCTGCAACAGATAGAGCGAGACGAACGGATTGGACGCCCCGCCGCTGAGGTAGAGCTGCACCGAGAGCGCGACGACATCGCAGGCGAGCGAGCCGAACAACTGGAAATTGGTCACCGGCCAATGCGGATGGCCGAGCCACGTCATCGCATTGAGCATGACGAGCGCGGCGAGCACCACCCCCATCGCGACGACCGGCAGGTGGATGCCGAGCCCGTAATGGACGATCAGGATCGCCGCCGCCTGTCCGCCGACCGCCATCCAGCGCAGCAGCACGAGCAACCGCATGTTACGCGCCGCGGCATCCTCGGGTGCGGGCGGCGGCAGGCGGGGCGGCTGGGTCGGCATGATCGGGATGTAGGCGCGTTTACGGCGGAGCGCCACGCGCGCCAAATCGATACGGGCTCGTCACGTCGCCCGGAAAAACCCGTCACCCCGGACTCGTTCCGGGGTCCACTCTGCGGCGAGGAGATTGGCAGGAGGGGAGACCATGCCCCCGTGGCCCGGTGGACCCCGGAACCAGTCCGGGGTGACGGGGTGGATGTGAAGGCGGCCCGCTTACCCGCAGGCCGCCCCGCGCCTCACTTCAGCTTGGCGGCTGTCTCGGCGATCCGCTTGCCCTGATAGCGCGCACCCGCCAGTTCCTCCTCATGCGGCTGGCGCGAACCGTCGCCCGCCGAGATCGTCGTCGCGCCATAAGGCGAGCCGCCGCGAACCTCGTCGACGCCCATCTGGCCCTGGAAACCGTAGTCCAGACCGACGATCGTCATGCCATGATGCAGCAGGTTGGTGATGATCGAGAACAGCGTCGTCTCCTGCCCGCCATGCTGGCTGGCGGTCGAGGTGAACGCGCCGCCGACCTTGCCGACCAGCGCACCCTTCGCCCACAGGCCACCGGTGGTGTCCCAATAGGCCGCCATCTGCGCCGGCATCCGGCCATAGCGGGTCGGCGCGCCGACGATGATCGCATCATACTGGGCGAGCGCGTCCGGGCCTTCGATCTCGGGATGCGCCGTGTCGGTCTTGAAATGCGCGGCCTTGACCACCTCGGCCGGCGCCGTCTCGGCGACGCGGCGGATATCGACCTCGGCCCCGCCGGCGCGCGCGCCCTCGGCGACGGCGTCGGCCATCTGTTCGATATGGCCGTAGGACGAATAATAGAGCACCAGAACCTTGGTCATCCGAACGTCTCCAATGTGCGTGTCGCACCCTAAATGGTCCCGTCGGGACGGTGCGTAAACGGAAACGCTGGAAACCGACCGTTTCCACGCTAGGTTCCCCGGCCTGCCGAAGGGACCATGATGCGCCTACCCGATCTCGAAGCCTGGGCGATCTTCGCCGCCGTCGCCGAGCACAATTCGTTCAGCGCCGCCGCCGATGCGATCGGCCTCAGCAAGGCGACCGTGTCGAAGGCGATCACCCGGCTCGAAGAGCAGATCGGCCAGTCGCTGTTCCACCGTACCTCTCGCCGGCTCGCGCTGACCGAGGCGGGCAAGCCGCTCGCCGCGCACGCCGCGCGTATCCTCGCCGAGGCGCAGGCCGCGGAGGAAGCCGCGCGCGACGCACTGAGCGCACCGACCGGCCGCGTCCGCCTCGCCGCGCCGATGAGCTTCGGCGTGCGCAACGTCGCGCCGCTGCTCGCGGAGTTCCTCGCCGCCCATCCCGGCATCGAGATCGACCTGCATCTGTCCGACGCGCGCGTCGACATCGTCGCCGAAGGCTTCGACGTCGCGCTGCGCATTGGCGACCTGCCCGACAGCAGCCTGCGCGGTCGCCGGCTGTGCGACGTCAGGACGCATCTGGTCGCAGCCCCCGCCTATCTCGCCGCGCACGGCACGCCCGCGCATCCCTCAGAGCTCGCCCGCCATCGCGTGCTCGGCTATTCCAACGTGCTCGCACCGTGGCGCTTCCAGCACGTCGACGGCAGCGACGTCGCGATCCGTCCGCAGGGGCCGCTGATCGCCAACAGCGGCGAGGCCCTGCTGCCGACGCTGATCGCCGGGCTCGGCATCGCCCGCCTGCCCGGCTTCATCGTCGGCCCGCATATCAGCAGCGGTGCGGTGGTGCAGATCCTGCCCGACTGGTCCGCCGCCGCGATCGGTCTCCACCTGCTCACCCCGCCGAGCGCGCTGCGCCCGGCGCGGGTCGAGGCGCTGATCGCCTTCCTGTCGGGCCGGCTGCGCGACCCCTGCGCCGAGGCGGATCAGCCCGCGCGCGCGACCTGAAAGCCGGCGAACGACTGGCTGACCGGCATCAGCTCCAGCCGGTTGATGTTGAGATGCGGCGGCAGCGTCGCCACCCACAGCATCGTCGCGGCGATATCCTCCGCGGTCATCGGATCGGCGCCCTTGTAGAGCGCGTCCGACGCCGCCTGATCACCGCCGGTGCGCACCGTGGTGAATTCGGTCTCGACCATCCCCGGTTCGATAGAGGTGACGCGCACCCCCTTGCCGTGCAGGTCGGAGCGCAGGCCGAGCGAGAATTGCTCGACGAACGCCTTGGTGCCGCCATAGACGTTGCCGCCGCTATACGGATAGGTCGCCGCCACCGACGACAGATTGATGATCGCCCCGCGTCGCGCGATCAGTCCCGGTAGCAGCCGGTGGGTCAGCGACACCAGAGCGGTGACGTTGGTCGCGATCATCGTCCGCCAGTCGTCGAGGTTCGCCTCCTGCGCCGGCTTCGTACCGAGCGCCAGCCCGGCGTTGTTGATCAGCAGATCGACGTCGCGCCAGTCCTCGGGCAATCCGGCGATTGCCTTGCCCGCCGCCGCTTCGTCGGCGACGTCGAAGGCGAGCGTATGCACCGCCTCGCCGAGCCGCGCGCGCAACGCGTCGAGCCGCTCGGCCCGCCGCCCGGTGGCGATCACGCGCCACCCCGCATCCACGAACGCCGTCGCCGCCGCCGCGCCGATGCCGGCGGTCGCGCCGGTGATGAAAGCCGTCTTGGTCATATCGTCTCCGCTGATCCTGTCGCGATGCGTCAAAGCGCGACCGCCTTACAACGATCCCGCGCAGCGCCGCCAGCGATCGGGGTGGGGCGGTGCCCGCGGTCACACCCGACCCTGCTCGAAGCTATCCCAGTGCTCCTGCGAAAGCAGGAGCCCAGGAGTCCCAAGCGTCACGAGGCGTTAGCTCGCTCGACTCTGGGCTCCTGCTTTCGCAGGAGCACTATGCCGCTCCATGGGCGAGAGGGTTCGACCCGTTTCGACATAACGCGGAACCGGCCGAACGCCGCCCCCCCCCGGGCCCACAGGAACCCGCACCATCGCAAGACGTTACGCCACATCAACGATTCATGGAGAGATGCGGGTGTCGAAACCGGACCAGCCGGCGGTTCGATCGGCGGACGCCGAGCTGCGGCATCTCCTCGCCCTGTTGCGTGACCGCGACCATCGGTTCGTCACCCCGACCCCGGCGACCCACGCCCGCGTCCTCGCCCGCGCCGACCGGCAGGCGGCGCGCTGCGTCGAGGACATGCTCGGCTGGAGCCTGCCCTATCGCCCCGGCGACTGCGACGCGGCGATCGAAGCGCTGCTCGACAGCGCAGGCGTCACCGTACCAGCCGGAGATCGCCGCCGCGCGACGATCCGCGTCTCGCGGCTCCACGATCATCTCTTCGTCCATTCCGCTTATCCCACCGACGCCGCCGATGCGGTCTTCTTCGGCCCGGACAGCTATCGGTTCGCCGATCTGATCCGCGACGAACTGCGCGACTGCCCGGCGCGTGCCGGCGCACAGATGGTCGACATCGGTACCGGCTCGGGCGTCGGCGGCATCGTCGCCGCGACCGCTTGCCCGGGGCTGCGCATCCACATGACCGACGTCAATCCGGCGGCGCTCCGCTTCGCGCGCATCAACGCCGCCGCGGCCGGCATCGCCGCCGACTTCCACGAGAGCGACAGCCTCGTCACCATCCCGGGTCCCATCGACGTCGCCACCGCCAACCCGCCCTACGTCATCGACAGCGGCAAGCGGCTGTACCGTCACGGCGGCGCGATGCACGGCGGTCAGGTATCGCTCGACATGGCGGTGATGGCGATGGACCGGCTCGCCCCCGCCGGCCGGCTGATCCTCTACACCGGCAGTGCGATCGTCCGCGGCCACGACCAGCTCGCCGCCGCACTCGCCGAGGCGGCGGCCGCGCGCGGCTGTACGATGCGCTATCGCGAGATCGACCCCGACGTGTTCGGCGAGGAACTGGAGAATGCCCTATACCGCGACGTCGACCGCATCGCGCTGGTCGCCGCGGTGATCACCCGCGCCGGCTAGCCGCATCACCGCCATGTCGGCGGTGACGTTGCCGACCGTGCGGAACAGGTCGGGGATCGTCTCGACCGCGAGCAGCAGCGGCAACAGCTCGACGGGCACGCCGAGCGCGAGGCACACCGGCCCGATCGTCGCGAAGAACGACACCTGCGCCGGCAGCCCGACAGCGGCGAGGCTGACCGCCGCAGCGACGAGTGCGCCCGTCACCACCAAGCCGATCCCCGGCGACATGCCGTAGACCGCCGCCAGATACAGCGCGACCGCGATATTGGCGGCGGCGCTCGCGGCGCGGAAGATCGACACGGCGAGCGGCAGAACGATCCCCGCCGCATTGCGCGCGACGTCCAATGCGGGCGCCGCCTCGACCATCGCCGGCAGCGTCGCCAGCGAGGATTGCGTCGAGAGCGCGACGACCTGCGCCGGCAGCGCCGCCCTGGCGAAGCGCAGCGGCGACAGCCCACCGAAGACGAGCACGACGACATAGGCGAGCACGCCGATCAGCAGGCACGCGCAGGCGACGATCACGACATAGTGCGCGAGCACCGCCACCGCGCCGCTCCCCGCCCGCGCACCGAGCCCGAAGGCGAGCGCGAACACGCCGATCGGCGCGACCAGCAACACCCATTGCACGATCACCAGCATCGTCTCGGCAATCGCCCGGAACATCGTCTGCAACGCGCGCTGCAGCTCGGGCGCGACGCGCGTCGCGGCGAAGCCGAAGAACAAAGCGAAGACGACGAGCGGCACCATCGCCGTCTCCGCCGCCGCCTTGATCGGATTGGCCGGGATGATGTTGCCGAGCCAGTCCCCCGCCCCGCCGATCGCCGGCACCGCGCCCACCGGCCGCAACGCCGCCGCATCGCCGACCGGCCACAGGTGCAGCAACAACGTCGTGCTCGCCGCCGCCGCCAGACACCCGCCGCACAACAACGCCGCGAACCACAGCAAGGCGCGCAACGCCACCCGATCCTGCCGCGCGTCCTGTGCCGCACCGAGGATACCGGTGACGAGCAAAGAGAAGACGAGCGGCACCACCGTCATCGTCAACGCATCGAGCCACAACCGCCCGACCGGCCCGGTCACCGCGAGCAGCGGCGCAGCCACCGCCCGCCCGCTGACGATCGCCCCGCCGATCAACCCGAGCGCCAGCCCGGCAAGGATCCGAAGCGCGGACCGGTTCAACCCGCCAGCTCCCGGCCGTGCGGGCGCAAGGCCCGGTCCTGCGCAACGTCCACACCCATCCCCTCGCCCACCAGCGGCATACCGAAGCAGGTAGGGGAAACTTTTACCAGCTATTCCGTGCCTTACGTCACGGCGTGTCGAACAGGGCCGCCAATTGCTCGATGATCGTGCCGCCCAGTTGCTCGGCGTCCATGATCGTCACCGCGCGCGCGTAATAGCGCGTCACGTCGTGGCCGATGCCGATCGCGACCAGCTCGACCGGCGACTTGCCCTCGATCCAGCCGATCACCTGGCGCAGATGCCGCTCCAGATAGCTGCCCGAATTGACCGACAGCGTCGAATCGTCGACCGGCGCACCGTCGCTGATCACCATCAGGATGCGCCGTTCCTCGGGTCGCGCGAGCAGCCGGCTGTGCGCCCAGAGCAGCGCCTCGCCGTCGATATTCTCCTTGAGCAGCCCCTCGCGCATCATCAGGCCGAGGTTGGTGCGCGCGCGCCGCCAGGGCTCGTCCGCCTTCTTGTAGACGATGTGGCGGATGTCGTTGAGCCGCCCCGGCTGCGGCGGCCGCCCCGCGGCCAGCCACGTCTCGCGGGCCTGCCCGCCCTTCCACGCGCGGGTGGTGAAGCCGAGGATCTCGGTCTTGACGCCGCAGCGCTCCAGCGTGCGCGCGAGGATATCGGCGCTGATCGCGGCGATGCCGATCGGCCGGCCGCGCATCGACCCCGAATTGTCGATCAGCAGCGTTACCACCGTGTCGCGGAAATCGGTCTCGCGCTCGATCTTGTAGCTCAGCGACTGGCCCGGCGTGACGACGACGCGCGCCAGCCGCGCCGCATCGAGCATGCCCTCGTCCTGATCGAAATCCCACGACCGCGACTGCTGCGCCATCAGCCGCCGCTGCAACCGGTTGGCGAGCTTCGACACCGCCGATTGCAGATGCGCGAGCTGCTGGTCGAGATAGCCGCGCAGCCGTGCCAGTTCCTCGGCGTCGCACAAATCGGTGGCGGCGACGACCTCGTCGAACTGCGTCGTCCACGGCTTGTATTCGAACTGCGGCATGAAGTCGCTGTTCGGGCGATTGGGGCGCACCGGCTGCATCCCCTCGTCACCGTCGTCGCCGGGTTCGCCGTCGAGGTCGTCCATCGACTGGTCGCCGAATTCCTCGCCTTCGCCGTCGTCGCTGTCCGATTCCTGCGCCTCGCCGCGCGCGTCGACCTCGCCTTCGCCTTGGCCGCCCTCCTGCTCCTGATCCTCCTCGCCTTCGTCCTGCTGCTGCTCGTCGGTGCCTTCGTCCTCCGAGCCGCCCTCGTCGGCGTTTTCGGGCAAGACCTCGCCCTCGACCAGCTCGAGTTCCTCGAGCATCTTCATCGCGAGGCTCTGGAACGCGCGCTGGTCGTCGAGCGCGAGCGCGAGGCTCGACAGGTCGGTGCGCGCATCGATCCATTCGCGGACCAATGCGAGGCCGGGCGCCGCGGCGGCGGGCGCCTCCAGCCCGGTCAGTCGCTCGCGCACCAGCAGCGACAGGGCGCTGGCGAGCGGCACCTCCTCGCGCGTTCGCGCGCGCGTGATCGGATCGCTGCGCATCCGCACGTCGAGCGCATGCGCCAGATTGTCGGCGATGCCCGCATAACCGCGGCTGCCGAGCGCCTCGACCCGCGCGCTCTCGACCGCGTCGAACACCGATCGCGCCACCGCCTCGGCGGGCGCGTATCGCATATGGAGCGCATCGTCGTGATGGCGCAGCCGCAACGCGAAGCCATCGGAAAAGCCGCGCGCTTCCGCCACCTGTTCGGCGGGAAGCGTGCGGGCAGGCATCGGCACCTTGATATGCTTGCCAGACTGCGCCGGTGCGTCGGCGGTAAAGCCGAGTTCGACCTCCGGCTCCTCCGCGATCGCGCGCGCCGTTCCGGCGAGCACCGCCTTGAACCGGTCGAGAGGGGTATCGTTTGCCATCAGTTTTCCAGTGCGCGCTGCGCGGCGTCTCGCAGCAGAGGAACTTCCTCCCGCGCGATTCGGAAAATTAGCACAGGGTCGATATCGTCATAGGCGTGACGAAGCACGTTGCCGAAGCCGCGCAACCGTTCGACGGGCAGATCGGGCATCACCGCCGACATCTGTTCGGCGCCGATCTTGACCACCGCTTCGGAAATACGAGCGAGGCATCGTTCGACCGCGTCCCGTGTCTTGTCATCGCTCAAGAAAGCCGCCTCATCCACGCCGGCCACATAGCGCTCGATGCGGTTTGCATTGTCTATGATATCGAGCAAGCGTCCGCGCGGGTTTTTAGAAGACATGCACACGATCCCGATCGATCTCTTCCTGCAACCACGGCTTCTGCGCGGGCTCCGTCATGAAATCGACCTTCGCCCCAAGCATCTCCTCGATCTTCCCCTCAATGCCGAAATAGCCGAACGGCCCCAGCGCGCGGATCGCATCGTAATCGACGCTGGCGACCAGATCGACGTCGGAGTCGTCACGCGCCTCGTCGCGTGCGGTCGAGCCAAATATCGACAGCCGGACGATACCGAGCTGCCGCAACGCCCCTTCGTACGATCGCAGTCGCTCGAGCGCTTCGGCCCTCGTCATTTTGTCCTCCTTACGCTTTCCCCACCACGCTCTCCGGCAGGTCCTTGCCGAACACGCGCTGGAAATATTCCGCCACCAGCGGCCGCTCGTTCTCGTCGCACTTGTTGAGGAAGCTCAAGCGGAACGCGAAGCCGACGTCGCCGAAGATCAGCGTGTTCTGCGCCCAGGTGATCACCGTGCGCGGGCTCATCACCGTCGAGATGTCGCCGTTGACGAAGCCCTTGCGCGTCATGTCGGCGACGCGGACCATCTGTTCGACGGTCTTCTTGCCCTCGGGCTTGTCATATTCGCCCGACTTGGCGAGCACGATCTGCGATTCGACCGCCGCCGGCAGATAGTTGAGCGTGACGACGATGTTCCAGCGGTCCATCTGGCCCTGGTTGATCTGCTGCGTGCCATGATACAGCCCGCTGGTGTCGCCGAGGCCGACCGTATTGGCGGTCGCGAACAGCCGGAACCACGGGTTCGGGCGGATCACGCGATTCTGGTCGAGCAGCGTCAGTTTGCCCTCGGTCTCCAGCACGCGCTGGATCACGAACATCACGTCGGGCCGCCCCGCGTCATATTCGTCGAACACCAAGGCGGTCGGCGTCTGCAAAGCCCACGGCAACAGGCCTTCGCGGAATTCGGTCACCTGCTGGCCGTCGCGCAGCACGATCGCGTCGCGGCCGATCAGGTCGATACGGCTGATATGCGCGTCGAGGTTGATGCGGATGCACGGCCAGTTGAGCCGCGCCGCGACCTGCTCGATATGGCTCGACTTGCCGGTGCCGTGATAGCCCTGCACCATCACGCGCCGGTTGTGCGCGAAGCCCGCCAGCACCGCCAGCGTCGTGTCCGGATCGAAGACATAGGCGGGGTCGAGATCGGGGACGCGCTCGTCCGCCTCGCTGAACGCGGGCACCTGCATGTCGCTGTCGATGCCGAACAGCTCGCGGATGCCGACCATCTTGTCGGGGGCATCGAGGATCGTCGTCTCGCGGCTGTCGGGCTGGGTATTGGGGATATCGGTCATCGGGTCGGGGCACCGTTTCGAAGCTGGGCAAATCAGAGGCGGCCCTCCCCAACGCGCGAAGCGAGCGAATGGCGCATCGCCTATCCAGTGGAAACGGATTGCCCCGCCGTCAAGCCGCCGCGACCGCGATCGTACGCGGGGCTTGACGCAGGACCGGAAAAGGCAGGTAATCCCTTGAAAAAAGGAGAGCGAGCCGATGCGCTATATCGACGGCTTCGTCACCGCCGTGCCGAGTGCACGACGCGATGCCTATCGTCGCCATGCGGCACAAGGCTGGACGGTCTTGCAGGCGGCGGGTGCCGGGCGGCAGGGCGAAGCCTGGGGCGACGATGTCCCCCATGGCACGCACACCGATTTCCATCGCGCCGTGCAGGCGACGCCGGACGAGACGGTGGTGTTCAGCTGGATCGAATATGCCGACAAGGCGACGCGCGACGCCGCCGCTGCACAGGTGATGGCCGCTCCCGAGATGGCGGCGCTGATCGAGACGATGCCGTTCGACGGCGCACGGATGATCTATGGCGGCTTCGAGGTCGTCGTCGATCAGGGCGCGCCCTCGCCCGCCACCGGTTATGTCGACGGCTTCCTGCTCGCCGCGCGCGACCGCGACGCCTATGTCGCGCTTGCCACCCGATCGGCACCGATCTTCCTCGATCACGGCGCGACTCGCGTCGTCGAGGCATGGGGTGACGACGTCCCGCCCGGCACACGCACCAGCTTCCCGCTGGCGACGCAGCGCGAGGACGGCGAAAGCGTCGTCTTCTCATGGATCGAATGGCCGTCGAAGGCGGTCCGCGACGCCGGCATGGCCGCGGCGATGGCCGATCCCCGGATGGAGACCGCGCCCGAAGCGCTGCCCTTCGATGGCAAGCGCATGATCTACGGCGGCTTTACCTTGCTGTTCCAATCCTGACGGAGGCTTTGCGATGCCACTGACCGACGGCTTGCCGATCTGGTTCGAACTGACGGCGCCCGATCCGGCCCGCGCCGCGCGCTTCTACGACCGCGTCCTCGGCTGGACGACGCAGCCGTCGCCGACGCCCGAACATGGCGGCTATTTGCTCGCCGCAGCCCCAGACGGCGTCAGCGTCGCCGGGATGATGGCGCCCCCGCCGGGTGCGCCGCCGAACGGCGGGTGGGGCATCTATTTCGCGACGCGCGATATCGCGGCGACGCTCGCCCTCGCACAGCAGCGCGGCGCTACGATCCTGCTCGCGCCGATGGCCATCCCGCACGTCGGCACGATCGCGATCCTGCGCGATCCGCAGGGGGTCGACCTCCGGCTCATGCAGCCCGTCGCGCAGGATGAGGCCGCCCCCTTCTCGCAGGCCCCCGATGCCGTCGGCCACGCGGTCTGGATCGAGCTCGCGACGCCCGATCCCGACGAAGCGCTCGCCTTCTACGGGGCGCTGTTCGGCTGGACGGCGGCGGGCGCGATGCCGATGGGGCAGATGGGCGACTATACCTTCTTCGCCGCCGGCGACGCGCGACCCGGCGCCGTCATGTCGAGCGTCAGCACGCAGGCACCGGCACGCTGGAACAGCTATGTCCTCGTCGCCGAGATCGATACGGCGATCGCGGCGGCGCAGGCGGCGGGCGGCACGGTGATCCAGGGCCCGGACGAGATCCCCGGCGGCGACTATTCCGCCAATATCCTCGATCCCGACGGCAGCCAGATCGGCCTCGTCGGTCCGCGCCGGAGCGCCACCGCATGACGGCCGCGCACGAGCTGTCGATCACCCGCCTGATCGACGCGCCGGTCGCCGCCGTATGGCGGGCATGGACCGAGGATACCGGCGCGTGGTTCTGCCCCAGGCCGTGGACCGCCGAATTCGTAACGCAGGAGCTCGTCGCCGGCGGCCGTTCGCAGATCGTCATGCGCGGCCCCGGCGGCGAGGAAAACCGGCTCGAGGGCGTCTATCTCGAGGTGGTGCCGCAGGTGCGCATCGTCGCGACCGACGCCTTCACCGCCGGCTGGCACCCCGCCGGCCCGTTCATGGTGCGGATCGATTCGTTCGCCGAAGAGGCCGGCGGCACGCGCTACACGGCAATTGCGCGGCACTGGACGGCGGAGGCGAAGGCCAGCCACGCCGCAATGGGGTTCGAGGCGGGGTGGAACGCCGCCGCCGACCAGTTGGAGGCGATCGCACGGCGCCTGGCTAGCGAATAGACGCCGCCCCCGGTCAGACGAAGGCCGGCGCCTGGCGCAATTGCTGATACGCCGCGATCACCGATTGCAGCCGCGCCTCGTGGCTGCGGTCGCCGCCGTTGCGGTCGGGGTGATATTGCCGCACCAGCTCCGAATAGCGTTTGCGCAGCGCCTGCCGGTCGGCATCCGCCGCCAGCCCCAGCACCTTGAGGCTCGCGCGATCCTGCCCCGACAGCGGCTTGCCGTCGTTCCGCTCGGGCGCGACCTCGCGACGGAAGCGCGCGCCGATCGCATCGAGCGGATCGTTGAAATCCGCCCAGCGCGGCCCCTGGTCGCCATAGCCCGCCCGCGCGAAGGCGCGCGTCTCATTTTCCCAGCCCGCCATCGGCCGTTGCGCCTGATGGATCTCGTCGGCGGTCATGCCGTCGAAATAATTGTAGCGGCTGTTGAACGCGCGGACATGGTCGAGGCACATCCAGCGGAACGCGCCCGGCCCGTTGCCCGTCGCCGCGCCTTCCAACGGCGGCGCGCGGAACTCGCCCGGCTCCTCGCATCCCGGTTCGGCGCAGACGCGGCCCTGGGCTTCCATCCGACCGTGGAACCGCGTCTGCGGCCGGTCCTTCTTCTCACTCGCGCGCGTCACGAACGCTCCCTAATTGGCGCAATGCCGATATATAGGCGCGATGACCGACACCGCTACCGGCCCGCTCGCCGACATCATCGCCGCCCGTCTCACCGCCGCGCTCGCGCCGACGCATCTCGAAGTGACCAACGACAGCCACCTCCATGCCGGCCATATGGGCGACGACGGCACCGGCGAATCGCACTTCACCGTCCTCGTCGAAAGCCCCGCCTTCGCCGGCGCCAGCCGCGTCGCGCGCCAGCGTGCGGTGAACCATGCGCTCGCCGATCTGTTGTCGACGCGCATCCACGCGCTCGCCATCAAGGCGCGCGCCCCCGGGGAGTAAGCGCATGGTCTATCGCTTGTGGTATTGGCCGACGATCCAGGGCCGCGGCGAGTTCGTCCGCCTCGCGCTCGAAGCCGCCGGCATTCCTTACGAGGATTGCGCCCGCACCCAGGGCGCCGAGGCGATGATGCAGGATCTCGCGGCGCGGGCGAAGACCGGCCGCGGCCCCTATGCCCCGCCCTATCTGGCGCTCGACGGCCATGCGATCGCGCAGGTCGCCAACATCCTCCACTATCTCGGCCAGCAGCACGATCTCGCGCCGTCCGGCCTCGCCGACCGCTACTGGCTCGACCAGCTGCAACTGACGATCGCCGACATCGTCGCCGAGGTGCACAACGTCCATCACCCGGTCGCGATGATGGACTATTACGACGACCAGAAGCCCGAGGCCGCCCGCGCCGCCGCGCAGTTCCGCGACGAGCGCCTGCCCAAATATCTCGACCATTTCGAGGCCGCCGCCGCGCAAGGGGCCGGCGACTGGCTGTTCGCCGATCGTTGGACCTATGGCGACACCTCGCTGTTCCAGCTCGTCGAGGGACTGCGCTACATGTTCCCCCAGCGGATGAAGACGCTGGCGCCGCGCTACCCCGCCCTTCTGCGCCTGCACGCCGCGGTCGCCGACCTGCCCGGGATCCGCGCCTATCTGGCGAGCGAGCGCCGCCTGCCGTTCAACACCGACGGCATCTTCCGCCACTATCCCGAACTCGACGCGGCGTAGCGCCCAAGACGCCCGTCTCCGACCAACCGTTCGTGCTGAGCCTGTCGAAGCACAGGTGAGTCTCAACGCCCTTGGACAGGCTCAGGGCGAACGGGGGGGCCGGACAAGCCCTTGGCAAGCCCGGAACATCACCGTTTCACCATTGCCGCCTTCGCGCCGCCCCCGCGACCGGGTAAGGCCACGCAATGGCCCGCATCCCCCGCCCCGCCGCGCGCATCCTCCTCGTCGACGGCGAGGATCGCGTCCTGCTGATGCGCTTCACCCCCGACGATCGCCCGCCGCTCTGGTGCACCCCCGGCGGCGCAGTCGATCCCGGCGAAAGCTATGCGCAGGCCGCCCGCCGCGAATTGTGGGAAGAGGTCGGCCTCGACCTCGACTGCGGGCCGGAGGTGGCGCAGCGCACCTGCGAATTCCTCACTTTCGAGCGCGTCGAGGTGATCGCCGACGAACGCTATTTCCGCGTCGACATCGATCGGCACGAAGTCCGCGCCGGCGCGCTCACCGAATTGGAGCAACGCGTCCTCGCCGGCTCGCGCTGGTTTGCGCGGGCCGAACTGGCCGATTGGCCCGAAACCATCTATCCTGCTGATCTCGAACAGCTTCTCAGCGAAACGGAGCCTGCCCGTGCTCGATGACTTCGTGCTCCAGACGATCACCCCGGTCACCCACGACCTCGGCGGCTTCAAGGTCCACCGCACCCTCCCCAACAAGGAGCGGACGATGGTCGGCCCGTTCCTGTTCTTCGACCAGATGGGGCCCGCGCATCTCGAGATCGGCAACGGCATCGACGTGCGGCCGCACCCGCATATCAACCTCGCGACGGTGACCTATCTGTTCGACGGCGCGATCGACCATCGCGACTCGCTCGGCACGCGCCAGCGGATCGAACCCGGCGCGGTCAATCTGATGACCGCAGGTCATGGCATCGTCCATTCGGAACGCTCGCCCGGCGACGAGCGGAAGGCCGGCCCGGCGCTGTCCGGCATCCAGACCTGGCTCGCGCTGCCCGAGGCGCAGGAGGAGATGGCGCCCGGCTTCGAACACGTCGCCAAGGCGGAATTGCCGACGATCGCCGCGCACGGCGCCCGCGCGCGCATCATCATGGGCGATCTGTGGGGCCAGCGCGCGCCGACCACCACCTATGCCGGCACGATCTACGCCGATATCGTGCTCGACCCCGGCGCGAGCGTGCCGATCGACGCCGCCGCGGAGGAACGCGCGGTCTATCTCGCGATGGGCGAGGCGACGCTGGAGGGCGTGCCGCTCGAACCGATGAAGCTCTACGTGCTGCGTCCGGGCATCGCCGCGACGCTGCGCTCGGGCAGCGGCGGTCGCGCGATGCTGGCGGGCGGCGACGCCTTCCGCACCCCGCGCCACGTCTGGTGGAATTTCGTCTCGTCGAGCCGCGAGCGGATCAACGAGGCCAAACGCGCATGGAAGGCGGGCGAATTTCCCGTCGTCCCCGGCGACGACAAGGAATGGATCCCCATCCCCGAAGTCCCGAATACGGTGAGCTATCCCTGACCGAGCATTCCCCGTCATCCCCGCGAAGGCGGGGATCCATACACGCTGACGATGCGGCTCAAGCAGGAACCCGCGCGTCTGGATCCCCGCCTCCGCGGGGATGACGACCGTGGGAAATGGCAGGAGGGAAACAGGAGAGCCTCATGACCCCAGTGTTATCATGACCCCAGCGGTACAGCGCATCGCCCTTCCCACCGGCGTCGAACTCGACGTCGCCATCGCCGGCGCGCCCGACCGGCCACCGGTGATCCTGCTCCACGGCTTTCCCGAATCGCACCGGACGTGGCGCGGCATCCTGCCCGACCTCGCCCGCGATCATTATGTGATCGCCCCCGACCAGCGCGGCTTCGCCCGGTCCTCGAAGCCCGAAGGCGTCGAGGCCTATGCCGCCGACAGGATCCTCGCCGACCTGATCGCGCTCGCCGATCACCTGAACATCGACCAGTTCACGCTGGTCGGCCACGACTGGGGCGGCGCGATCGCGTGGATGGCGGCGCTCGCCCGGCCCGACCGCGTCGCGCGGCTGGTGATCGTCAACGCGCCGCACCCCTATCTCTTCCAGCGCGCGCTGTTCGACGAACCCGAGCAGCGCAAGGCGAGCCAATATATCACCCGCTTCCGCGACACGACGATCGACCGGGGCCTGACCGGCGCCGGCCTCGAGAAGTTCCTCGGCTCGACCTTCGCGCATCACGTCACCCACGCCATCGCCGGCGCCGACAAGGCCGCCTATCTCGACGAATGGTCGCAGCCGGGCGCGATGACCGCGATGCTCAACTGGTATCGCGCCTCCACCGTCATCGTCCCCGCGATGGACGAGGCGCCGCCCCGCCCCGCTTTCCTCGATCGTCCCTTCCCGCCGGTAACGCAGGACACTTTGGTGATCTGGGGGATGCGCGATTCGGCGCTGCTGCCGGTGCTGGTCGACGATCTCGGCCCCTATGTGCCGAAGCTGACGGTCGAGAAGATCGACGCCGGTCATTTCGTGCCATGGGAAAAGCCCGAAGCGGTCGTCGCCGCGATGCGGCGCTGGAATATCTGAGGGCGTCTCCACCCTCACCCCTCGGCGCTACGCGCCTTTCCCCTCTCCCGCCGGGAGAGGGGACGAGACGGCGCAGCCGGCGAGGGGTGAGGGCGAGCACGCGCACCCAGCTTTCGTTTTGCTGACCAAAACATTCCTCGTGCGTTCAGCCGCATAGGCGGAAAAGGCCGCCATGCTCTTCGCCGTCCCGACGGCCGAAGCGCGCCATAGAGGAGAGTTACGATGCGTAAGATCATCATCGCCGCCATCGCCGCCGCGACCGTCCTGCCCGCCGCCGCGGCGAGCGCGCAGAGTGCCCGCGAGGTCCGTCAGAGCGAACGCGAAGTCCGCCAGAGCCAGCGCGATCTCGCCCGCGCCCGCGCCTATGGCGACCGCGGCGATATCCGCGAGGCGCGCCGCGAGGTCCGCGAGGATCGCCGCGAGCTGCGCGAGGACTGGCGCGACTATCGCCGCACGCACGGCGACGTCTATCGCCGCGGCGTCTATGCCGGTCCGCGCGGCTATCGCTACCGTCCGGTGAACGTCGGCTATCGCTTCACGCCGGAATATTACGGCCAGCGTTACTGGATCAACGATTACGGCACCTATCGCCTGCCGCGTCCGGGCTACGGCTATCAGCGCTGGGTCCGCTACGGCAACGACGTCGTGCTGGTCGACACCCGCTCGGGCCGCGCGGTGCAGGTCTACAACCGCTTCTTCTATTGATGATCGGGGCGGGAAGGGTTCGCGCCCTTCCCGCCGACGATCGCTATCCCTTGTTCGTCATCCCGGCGAACGCCGGGACCCATGGTTTCGGTGTCGTCGGCGAGGCGCGATGCGGCAGCGATGCGCATCCATGGGTCCCGGCTTTCGCCGGGATGACGGAAACAGGGAATCTTATCCCTTTCAATCCGCCTCATACGCCCCGCGCCGCATCACATAGTCGCGCGTCTCATACGGCGGCGCCAGCCCCTCGACCCACGCGCCATGCGCGTGCGTCAGCGCCACCAGCTCCATCGGCGTCTCGCCGGGCCATCCGCGCACGCGCACCTCATGACGGTGGAGATCGCGGTTCGGCTCCATCATCACCCAGCCGAGCGGCCGGTCCACGCTCGCCCGCGCCGCCGCCATCGCCGCGACGATCCGCGCCCGCCCCTCGGCCGGAAGATACTGCCACACCACCGAATGCATCAGCACCCGCGTCACCCCCGCCGCCTGCGGCTCGGCGAGCCGCGCCTCGACCCAGTCGGCCGCATCGCCCTGCACCAGATCGACGCCGACGCGCTGCACCTCGCCGATCGCCGCGGCGAGCCGCGCGAGCCGCTCCTGCGCATCGACCCAGACATAGGCCTCGAGCCGCGCCGCCTGCGCCGGATCGCCGACATCGACCGGTGCGATGTCGACGCCGCGCGCGCCCACGACGTCGACCGTCGCCACGGGCGGCGCCACGCCACGCCATTCCGGCACGATCCGCACCGCCGCATCCTCCGGCCCGACCGTCACGCCCCCGAGATCGAAGCGATAGCGCCCGAGCATCAGGTTGAGCCCCGCGCTCGACCCGATCTCCAGCACCTCGACACGCGGCCCGAACCGCGTCGCGAGATGCAGCAGCCCGGTCATCAGCCCCGCCGACCGCGCCGCCTCGTTGGTCTGCGGCGGCCCGTCGAGCCACGGCAGCAGCGCCGCGTCACGGTCGCGGACCACCCGCCCGAGCGTTGCCGCAACCGCCGCCTCATCCGTCACCACACCGTCGAACACCTGCGACAGATCGGCATCCGCGCTCGCACGATGCAGCGCATGCAGCCCGCCGACCAGCCGCAGCACCACCGCATCCGCCACCGGCTCGCCTGGCCAGTCGAGCACCCGCCGCCCGGTCGCGCTGGTCCGATCGAGCGCCTGCCCCAGCGCCACGCAGACCCGCGCCGTCACCGGCGCCGCCATCGCCCCGCAATAGCCCGCCTGCACCGCGAATGCCGCCCGATTCTCCGCTTCGCCCGCCATCGACTCGCCTCCTCGTCGCGCTCTGTTGCGCCCACCCCTGCCCGCCAGTAAAGCCCGGGCCGTGTCGACACCCCCCTTAGTCATCGCCGTGCCGAAAGGCCGTATCCTCGCCGAGGCGCTGCCGCTGCTCGCGCGCGCCGGCATCCACCCCGAAGCCGCGTTCGGCGACGAGAGCAGCCGCGCGCTGCGCTTCGCCACCGACGTGCCGCATATCGAGCTGATCCGCGTCCGCGCCTTCGACGTCGCGACCTTCGTCGCGCACGGCGCCGCGCAGCTCGGCATCGTCGGGTCCGACGTGCTCGCCGAATTCGCCTATTCGGAACTCTATGCGCCGGTCGACCTCGGCATCGGCCATTGCCGCATCTCGGTCGCCGAGCCCGCCGCGATGGCCGCGACCGACGATCCGCGCGGCTGGAGCCACGTCCGCGTCGCCACCAAATATCCGCACACCACCGCGGCGCATTTCGCCGCGCGCGGCGTGCAGGCCGAATGCGTCAAGCTCAACGGCGCGATGGAGCTGGCGCCGACGCTCGGCCTCGCGCCGCGCATCGTCGACCTCGTCTCCTCGGGCAAGACGCTCAAGGAAAACGGGCTCGTCGAGGTCGAGGTGATCGCCGAGGTCACCAGCCGCCTGATCGTCAACCGCGCCGCGATGAAGACCCGGCCCGAGGTCGTGCCGCTGGTCGAGGCGTTCCGCCGCGCCGTCGCGCAGGAACAGGCGGCATGATCCGCCTCGACACCCGCGACGCCGGCTTCGCCGACGCCTTCACCGCCTTGGTCGAGGGCCGCCGCGAAGCCTCCGCCGACGTCACCCGCGACGTCGCCGCGATCATCCGCGCGGTCCGCGACGACGGCGAGGCCGCGGTCGAAGCCTTCACCCGCAAGCTCGACCGCCACGATCTCGCCGAAACCGGCTGGCGCATCGAACCCGCCACCTGCGCCGCCGCCTATGCTGCGCTCGACCCATCGTTGCGCGACGCGCTCGACCTCGCCGCCGCACGCATCCGCGCCTATCACGAACGCCAGAAGCCCACCGACAGCGATTATGTCGACGAGGCGGGCGTCCGCCTCGGCGCGCGCTGGCGCGGCGTCGACGCGGCGGGCCTCTACGTTCCCGGCGGCCGCGCCGCCTACCCGTCGTCGCTGCTGATGAACGCCATCCCCGCCAAGGTCGCGGGCGTCGGCCGGCTGGTGATGGTCACGCCGACGCCCGATGGCCAGATCAACGATCTCGTCCTCGCCGCCGCGCATCTCGCCGGGGTGGACGAGGTGTGGCGGATCGGCGGTGCGCAGGCGATCGCCGCGCTCGCTTATGGCGCCGGCCGCATCCTGCCGGTCGACGTCGTCACCGGCCCCGGCAATGCCTGGGTCGCCGAGGCCAAGCGTCAGGTCTATGGCGTCGTCGGCATCGACATGGTCGCCGGCCCCAGCGAGATCGTCGTCGTCGCCGATGCGCTGAACGACCCGCAATGGACCGCCGCCGACCTGCTCAGCCAGGCCGAGCACGACGTCACCACGCAATCGATCCTGTTCACCGACGACGCCGCTTATGCCGACCGCGTCGCAGCGGCGGTCGACGAGGAACTGGCGATCCTCCCCACCGCCGCGGTCGCCCGCGCCGCCTGGGACGCCAATGGCGCGATCATCGTCGTCGAGTCGCTCGAAGCCGCCTGCCCGCTGGTCGACCGCCTCGCGCCGGAGCATCTCCAGCTCGCCGTCGACGACCCGCAAGCCCTGTTCGACCGAGTCCGCCATGCCGGCAGCGTCTTCCTCGGCCGCCACACGCCCGAGGCGATCGGAGACTATGTCGCCGGCCCCAACCACGTCCTGCCAACGGGTCGCCGCGCCCGCTTCGCCAGCGGCCTGTCGGTGCTCGACTTCATGAAGCGCACCAGCTTCCTCGGGCTCGACGAAGCCGCGCTGGCCAAACTCGGCCCCGCCACCGTCGCCCTCGCCCACGCCGAAGGCCTGCCCGCGCATGCCCGCTCGGTCGCGCTGCGGTTGCGGCTGAACCGCTGAGGGAATGATGGCCGTCGTCCCTGATCTGCGATAAGCTGCCCCACGCGCATGGCAGCATGGTGCGGGGGCGGTGGATATGGGGCGGTTTACCCGGGACTATCGAGACGCGATCGTCCGGTCGCTCGATGAATTTGTCGCGTCACAGGACGATGCCTTCGACCGTGGCTGCGACGCGGTGGCATCGGCGCTTTCGGCGGACCGCATCATCTACGTGGCGGGCAGCGGCCATTCCCACCTGATCGCGGAGGAAGCCTTCTATCGCGCCGGCGGTGTCGCTGCGGTGCAAGCGATGCTCGACCCCGACCTGATGCTGCATGTCAGCGCGACGCGCTCGTCATCGCTGGAGCGCGAGCCGGGCCGTGCCGAGGCGCTGCTGGCCAACTATCCCGTGGCGGCCGGCGACGTCGTGGTCGTTGTGTCCAATTCCGGGCGCAACGCCTTCCCGATCGAGATGGCGCTTGCCTGCCGATCGCGCGGGGCGACCGTGATCGCGATCACCTCGCTGCGCCATTCGCGCAGCGTCGATTCCCTCCACCCATCGGGGCAGCGCCTGTTCGAGGTCTGCGACATCGTCCTCGACAACGGCGCGGTTCCCGGCGACGCCAGCGTCCCGGCCGGCCCGCATGGCCCGAGGATGGGCCCGACATCCACCATCCTCGGCGCATTCATCATCAACGCGCTACTGGCGGAAGCGACGGCGCGACTGGTCGAGCGTGGCATCACGATCGACGTCTATCAAAGCGCCAATACAACGAACGGCGACATCGCCGCCGCCGACATCGCCGCCCGCTGGAAGCCACGCCTGAAAGGCCTTTGACGCAAAGAAATCTGATCGCGCGGAGGCGGAGGCGCGGAGGTCTTGCGCTAGGATTGTGGCCAAGTTCCATCGTAACCCGCTTCGAGGTCAAGGGGGCCGCGATCGGAGGCTGCCGTTCCAACTACCCACATCATCTCTGCGCCTCTGCGCCTCTGCGCCTCTGCGCGAACAAAACCCTTCTTCGCCTTCGCGCCTTCGCGTGAATCAATTCAACGGCAAAGCATCCCCGACCACATCGCCGACGTACCTCTCATCAGCAACCCGCAAAGGGTGCGCCAAGAGAAGGATGCTCCCATGACCAAGACCCATTTCCGCGCCGGGCTCGCCGCCGTCGCACTGCTCGCCGCCGGCCCTGCCATGTCGGCCGCCAGGAACCCGATGGTCGGCGGCGCCGCGATGTACCCGACCAGGACGATCGTCGAGAATGCGGTCAATTCGAAGGATCACACCACGCTCGTCGCCGCGGTCAAGGCGGCGGGTCTCGTCGACACGCTCTCCGGCCCCGGCCCGTTCACCGTCTTCGCGCCGACCAACGCCGCCTTCGCCAAGCTCCCCGCCGGCACCGTCGATACATTGGTCAAGCCCGAGAACAAGGCGACGCTGACCAATATCCTGACCTATCACGTCGTCGCCGGCACGATGACGTCGAAGCAGATCGCCGCCGCGATCAAGGCCGGCGGCGGCAAGGCGACGCTGACCACGGTGCAGGGCGAGCCGCTCACCGCGTCGATGATGGGCAACACGCTGATGCTCACCGATGCCAAGGGCGGCACCAGCCACGTCACGATCAAGGACGTCATGCAGTCGAACGGCGTCATCCACGTCGTCGACACCGTGCTGATGCCCTGATCCCGCTTCGGGCCGCGGCGCGCACGGCGTCGCGGCCCGGCAGAGGGGTGACGGATCGCGTCAATCCGATTACAGGCCCGCCGGATGTCCCGAAGCTCCAACCGCACCCAGGCGCGCGCCGCCGCCCGCCTCGCCGCCGTCCAGGCGCTCTACCAGCACGAGATGGAAGGCACCGCGGTGCCGTCGCTGCTCCATGAATTCCACAATCACCGCCTCGGCGCGACGATCGAGGATGCGGAATATGCCGACGCCGACGTCGATTTCTTCGACGACCTCGTCAAGGGCACGACCGCGCGCGCCGGCGAGATCGACCTCGCGATCGAGAAGAAGCTCGCCAAGGGCTGGACGCTCGCCCGCCTCGACAAGCCGATGAAGGCGATCCTGCGCGCCGGCACCTACGAGCTGATGGCGCGTGCCGACGTGCCCGTCGGTGCGACGATCAGCGAATATGTCGACGTCGCCCACGCCTTCTACGAGCGCCGCGAGGCCGGCTTCGTCAACGGCCTGCTCGACGGCATCGCCAAGGACGTGCGCACGGCGTAGCTCCAATTCCTTCCCCGCCGGGGCAGGGCAATCGCATATGGGCACTCGTGCGAGCCTGTCGTCTTCCAAGCCCACCCGTCACCCCGGACTTGTTCCGGGGTCCACTCTGCGGCGAGGAGAAAGGCCTGATTCGACACCGTTCTCTCGCGGCCCGGTGGACCCCGGAACAAGTCCGGGGTGACGAATCTGATGAGGAAACCGATCGAGCCTCGTCACTGCAGCCATATGCGATAGCCCTGCCCGCCGGGGGGAGGGCTTGGAAGGACAGGCCGAGCATCATGACCGAAACCGACTTCCTCACCGCGTTGCGCGCCCTGCCGCTCCATCCGGCGGCGCGGGGGCTGCGCGACGACACCGCGCGGCTGCTCCACGTTCCCCTCGTCGTCACCACCGATACGCTGGTCGAGGGCGTCCACTTCCTCAGCGACGACACGCCGCAGGACGTCGCGTGGAAGCTCGTCGCCACCAACCTCTCGGACATCGCCGGCAAGGGCGCCAAGCCCGATGGCATCCTGCTCAACTACCCGCTCTCCGACGATGCCTGGGATCGCGCCTTCCTCGCCGGCCTTGCCGAGGTGCTCACCGCCTGCGGCACCAGCCTGCTCGGCGGCGACACGGTGACGCTCCCCAAGGGTGCGCCGCGCGTCCTCACCGTGACCGCCTTCGGCTGCGACACCCCCGCACCGCCGCGCGGCGGCGCCGGTGAGAATGACGCGCTCTGGGTCACCGGCACGATCGGCGACGCCGGCGCCGGCCTCGCCATCGCACAGGGCGCCGAGGGCCCGCCGGAACTCGCCGCGCGCTACCGCCGCCCGACCCCGCGCCTCGCCGAGGGCCGCGTGCTCAGCCGTATCGCGCATGCGATGATGGACGTCAGCGACGGCCTGCTGATCGACGCCGCACGTATGGGCGAAGCGAGCGGCCTCGCCGTCCATCTCGATCTCGCCGCGGTGCCGCTGTCCGCGCCCTATCGCGCCTTCGCCGGCGACGACCGCGCCGCGCGCGTCGCCGCCGCAACCGCGGGCGACGATTACGAACTGCTCTTCGCGATGCCCGCCAACGTCGTCCCGCCCGTCGTCGCCACCCGCCTCGGCCGCTTCGCCTGCGGCAACGGACTGCATCTGCACGACGCCGGCGACCCCTTGCCCCTACCCGCCCGCCTGGGCTTCGAACACTAGCCGTATCGCAACGGCGCGCTTGCGCTCCCCGCGCCCGCGCCATAGCCTCCATCCAAGCGCCACGAGACCGGGACACATCGGCCGTGCGTCAACAGGAGAAGGAGATGCGAGAATGACCACGGTCTTCATCGCCATCCTCTGCGGCGTCATCGCCGTGGTCTATGGCTTCGTCACCAGCCAGCAGGTGCTGCGCGCCTCGCCCGGCGATGCGAAAATGCAGGACATCGCCGCCGCCATCCAGGAAGGCGCCAAGGCCTATCTCGGCCGCCAATATACCACCATCGCGATCGTCGGCGTCATCGTCGCGGTCATCCTGTTTGCCGCACTGGGCGCGATCTCGACGATCGGCTTCGTCATCGGCGCCCTGCTGTCGGGCGTCGCCGGCTATGTCGGCATGAATATTTCGGTCCGCGCCAACGTCCGTACCGCCGAAGCCGCGCGCCATTCGTTGCAGGGCGGCCTCACCATGGCGTTCCGCTCGGGCGCGGTCACCGGCATGCTCGTCGCCGGGCTCGGCCTGCTCGCGATCAGCGGCTTCTTCTGGTATCTCACCGGCCCCGCCGGCCACGCCCCCAACGATCGGATCATCGTCGAGGCGCTGACCGCGCTCGCCTTCGGCGCATCGCTCATCTCGATCTTCGCGCGCCTCGGCGGCGGCATCTTCACCAAGGCGGCCGACGTCGGCGCCGACCTCGTCGGCAAGGTCGAGGCGGGCATTCCCGAGGACGATCCGCGCAACCCCGCGGTGATCGCCGACAATGTCGGCGACAATGTCGGCGATTGCGCGGGCATGGCCGCCGATCTGTTCGAGACTTATGTCGTCACCTTGGGCGTCACGATGATCTCGATCGCGCTCCTCATCCGCGCCGACGCCGCCGAGCTGATGCGGCTGATGAGCCTGCCGCTGCTCGTCGGCGGCGTGTGCATCGTCACCTCGATCATCGGCACCTATGCCGTCCGCCTCGGCAAGGGCAGCATCATGGGCGCGCTCTACAAGGGCTTCTGGACCTCGGCCTTGCTGTCGATCCCCGCCATCTATCTCGCCACGCACTATGTGCTCGGCGACCTCCATCGCACGATCGGCAGCGCCGGCTTCCTCGACGCGGTGTCGGACGACCTCACCACCGGCTTCGACCAGCCCGCCGCGGCGGCGGGGGCGATCGCCAGCTTCACCGGCATGGACCTGTTCTGGTGCATGGTGATCGGTCTTGCCGTCACCGGACTGATCGTCTGGATCACCGAATATTACACCGGCACCAATTATCGCCCGGTCAAGTCGATCGCCGCCGCCAGCCAGACCGGCCACGGCACCAACGTCATCCAGGGCCTCGCGATCAGCCTCGAATCGACCGCGCTCCCCACGTTGGTGATCGTCGTCGCCGTGATCGCCACCTATCAGCTCGCCGGGATCATCGGCATCGCCTTCGCCGCGACCGCGATGCTCGCGCTCGCCGGCATGGTGGTGGCGCTCGACGCCTACGGCCCGGTCACCGACAATGCCGGCGGCATCGCCGAGATGGCCGGCCTGCCCGACGACGTCCGTAGCCGCACCGACGCGCTCGACGCGGTCGGCAACACCACCAAGGCGGTGACCAAGGGCTATGCGATCGGCTCGGCGGGGCTCGCCGCGCTCGTGCTGTTCGGCGCCTATACGACGGACCTCCAGACCTATTTCCCCGACGTCACCGTCGATTTCAGCCTCTCGAATCCCTATGTCATCGTCGGGCTGCTGCTCGGCGCATTGCTCCCCTATCTCTTCGGCGCGTTCGGCATGACCGCGGTCGGCCGCGCGGCGGGCGCGGTGGTCGAGGAGGTGCGCGGCCAGTTCCGCGACAATCCGGGCATCATGCTCGGCACCAGCCGCCCGAATTACGGCCGCACCGTCGATCTCGTCACCCGCGCCGCGATCCGCGAGATGATCGTGCCCTCGCTGCTGCCGGTGGCGAGCCCGATCGCACTCTACTTCATCATCACCGCGGTGGCGGGCCAGGCGCAGGGTTTCGCCGCGCTCGGCGCGATGCTGCTCGGCGTGATCGTCTCCGGCCTGTTCGTCGCGATCTCGATGACCAGCGGCGGCGGCGCATGGGACAATGCCAAGAAATATATCGAGGACGGCAATTACGGCGGCAAGGGATCCGAGGCGCACAAGGCCGCGGTCACCGGCGACACCGTCGGCGATCCGTACAAGGACACCGCCGGCCCGGCGGTCAACCCGATGATCAAGATCACCAATATCGTGGCATTGCTGCTGCTGGCGGCGCTGGCGGCGGGCGGCGGCGGCTGACGATAGCCCCCCGTCCCCCCGCCGACTTTGGAGGTGCCCGCCGTCGTCAGAGTCGGCGGGCGAGCGTCAGGCGCCAGTTGCGTGGCTGGCCCGGCGTAATGCGATCGAGGCAACAGGAATCGGGGAAATAGCGTTCTCCTAGGATGTTGTTGACGCTGAGCAGCAGGCTCCATCGGCCGATCACGTAGGACAATCCTGTATCGACCAGCACATAGGAAGGCAGCCGATAGGTATAGGCCTCCGTCATCGAACCAGCCCGACTGCTGTTGTAGATGAGGCCGAGATTGCCGCCGACATTGGCCAACGCTCCATCCTGAATGACATAGCGGCCGTACAAGCTGACATTCTGTCGAGGGATGTTCTGCAGTTCCGAACCGGCGGGAAGGGTGTCGTCGTTCAGTACCGTGGCATGGATATAGGCGTAGGCGGCGTTCAATGATGCCCCCGGCGCCGGAGACCATTGGCCTTCCACCTCGACGCCGCGGCTCCGCTGCCTGCCGACGACACGCGAAAACTGCGGAAAGGCGAGGTCGGCAGTCAGCACGTTCTGCCGCTCCAGATCGAAGAGCGCGACCGTGGCGTTGACCGCATTGCCGCTCGGCGCGATCTTGAGTCCGGCTTCGATGTTGCGGCCATGTTCGGGCGGTGCTTGGCCGATGACGCTGGGATTGCCGTTGGCATCATAAGCGACGATGATCTGCGATCCGAATTGCGGGGTGAACGATCTCGCCCAGGCGGCATAGGCGACCATGCCCGGCACTAACGCATAGGTCGCACCGACCCTCGGGCTGAACGCGGTCTGTGTTTCGTCGTTCGAGGTCACGCGATCCCATCGCGCGCCGAGTGTCGCGGTCAGGCGTTCGGTGAGGCTCACGTGATCCTGCACGTAATAACCGATCTGCCGGTTCGCCCCCGCATTCGAGTAGGGAGAGGACTGCGGGCGCAGCGGCGTGTCATAGTCCGGTGTAACGACATCGAGAGGGAGATGCGTCGGATTGAAATCACCGTCGCCCTGCGATCGCACTCGTCCCTGCCGGTAGTCGATTCCGGCGAGCAAATTGTGGCGAATCGATCCGGTTGCGACTTTGGCGGTGGCGCGGTTGTCGATGGCGAAGTCGTTGTTGATGCCGTGGAACGGGCCGTAATAATAACGTCCCAGTCGGCGCCCGCGCTGGATGCCGTCGACGACCTCGTCATCCAGGAATCCCGCGACGAACAGCCACCGGTCAAAATCACTGGTGCGATGAGTGTAGCGCACCGTCTGGCTGACACCGATCGCGTCGTTGAACTGGTGCGACAGGATCGTGCTTATCGACGCGCGCTCCTGATTGTAGATCGGTCGCTGCCCGCCGCCGTTGTTGATGGAAAAGTCGATCGGGGTCGGACCATAGGCGCTTGGCAACACCGTACCCCAGGCGCTCAGTGGCGAGAATGGGTGGTCGCGATCGCGCTGGTAGACGCCGAGTACGGTCAGGCTGGTCGCCGGTCCGCTCCGCCATGTCAGCGCCGGTGCGACATAGACGCGGTTCTGACCGGAATTGCGCACGAAGCTGCCGACATCGCGATAGACGGCATTGAGCCGCGCCGACCAACTGCCGTCACGGGTCAGCGGCGCGTTGGCATCCACCGCGCCCTCAACCAATCCATAGGAGCCGGTGGACAGCGACAGATCGGCGAATGCCTCGCCCTGCGGCCGCTTGCTGACGAGATTGACGATGCCGCCGAGTGGCGCCGAACCGAACAGCGCGGATGCCGGACCTTTTACGACCTCCACCTGCTGCAGACCGGCCAGTTCGTTGTTGGTCCCTGTACCCGCCTCACTCAGCAGTCCGTCGAGATATACGCTGCCATAAGCGGCGTCATAGCCGCGGATCGTATAGGCGTCGAAGAAGCCGTAGGTGCTGCTGCGCGACACGCCCGCCACCGTACGCAGCGCATCGGCAAGCCGCGTCGTACCGCGGTCGCGCAGCATGTCCGCGCTCACCACTGATATCGCCTGCGGCGTCTCGATCAGCGGGACATCGGTCTTGCCGGCATCGACGGGGCGATGCGCCTCGGCGGTTACCACGATATCCTCCGCCTCCGCGTCGCGGGCTCCCATATCTTGCGCAAACGCAGCAGGTACGGCTGCAAGGCTGGCAAACGCCGTCCCCACAAGCAAAGTCAGTCGCATGATCGTTCCCCCAATATTTCCCACCCTCAGACTAATAGGAACGATTCGCATTATCAATATACAGCTTGCGAAGGATGCGCGGCCGGGCTGTGAGGATGGCCGCTGGGCTTGCCGATCCGATCCCCGCTCCCCACATCGTGATCGCTACCGAAAACGAGCTGCGCGAAGGCCGCGAAGGCCGCGCGTGCTCACCCGCCCCCATTGCTTCCCTTTTTCGGCAGCCTGCGCTAAGGGCGCGCCCGAAGCACGCGAATAGAGGTTGATTTTTGGCCAAGGAAGAATTGCTCGAGATGCGCGGCCGCGTGGTGGAACTGCTCCCCAACGCGATGTTCCGTGTCCAGCTCGAAAACGATCACGAAATTCTCGGACATACCGCCGGCAAGATGCGCAAGAACCGCATCCGCGTGCTGGTCGGCGACGAGGTGCTGGTCGAACTCACCCCTTATGACCTGACCAAGGGGCGGATCACCTACCGCTTCATGCCCGGTCGCGGCGGTCCCGGCCCGCAATAAGCGGCCGCGACTCCCGTGTCGCTCGTTCTTGCCTCCTCGTCCCCGCGCCGCCGCGAATTGCTCGGCCGCCTCGGCCTCGTCGCCGACCGGATCACCGCGCCCGATATCGACGAGGCGCCGCTGCCTGCCGAACGTCCGCGCGACTATGTGCTGCGCATCGCCTGCGCCAAGGCGCGCGCGGTCGACCGTGCACCGGACGATGTCATCCTCGCCGGCGACACCACGATCGCGGTCGGCCGCCGCATCCTCGGCAAGCCGGCGGACGAGGCCGACCTGCGCCGCATGCTGGCGCTGCTGTCCGGCCGCCGCCACCATTGCCTGTCCGCGGTCGCGGTGATCGACACCGCGGGGACGCTGCGCCATCGCCTGTCCGACACGGTCGTCGCCTTCCGCCCGCTCGATGCCGCCGAGATCGATGCCTATGTTGCCAGTGGCGAGGGCGAGGGCAAGGCCGGCGGCTATGCCATCCAGGGCCGCGCCGAGGCCTTCGTCCGCTTCCTCCACGGCAGCCATTCGGGCGTCGTCGGCCTGCCGCTGATGGAGACGCGCGCGCTGTTGCGCACCGCCGGCCTGCCGCTTGCCTGAATGGCTCTATGAGGCCGGCATCGGCGAGGCGCGCGCCGCGCTGGTCGAGGACGACCGCATCGTCGAGGCCGCGATCGAACGTCCCACCCCGCTTCGCCTCGGCACCGTTGCCCGCGCGCGCCTGGTCGAACTGACCGCCGGCGGCATGGGCCGCCTCGACATCGCCGGCCATGACGCGGTGATCGCGCGCATCCCCCCCGGCATCACCAAGGGCGCCGCTTTCACCAGTCAGATCGTGCGCGAGGCGATCCCCGAAGCCGGCCGCGCCAAGCCCGCCCGCGCGGTCGCCAGCGATGCGGCGATCGGCGAAGGCCCCGACCTGCTCGCCCGCCTCCACGCCACCGGCCTGCCGGTCCGCACGCTGCGGCCACACGAACCCGACGCGTTCGAAGCGGCCGGCTGGTCCGAACTGCTCGAAGAGGCGACCGGTGGCGAGATCGTCTTTCCCCTCGGCGGCCTGCGGATGTCGCCGACCCCGGCGATGACGCTGTTCGACGTCGACGGGCCGCCGCCGCTCGATCCGCTCGCCATCGCCGCCGCGCGCGCTGTCGCGCTGGCGATCCGGCGCCATGCGATCGGCGGCTCGATCGGCATCGACTTCCCGACGCTCGCCAACAAGGCGGCACGGCAGGCGGTCGCCGAGGCGATCGACGCGACGTTGCCGCCACCGTTCGAGCGCACCGCGGTCAACGGCTTCGGCTTCCTGCAAATCGTTCGCTCCCGCCCGCGCGCCTCGCTGCCCGAGCTGCTGCGTGCCGACCCGGTCGCTGCCGCCGCGCGCGCGGCGCTGCGCCGGCTCGAGCGCGAGCCGCCGGGCAGCCCGCTTCACCACCGCCTGCCGGCCGCGGTCCACGCCTGCCTGACCAGCCACCCCGACTGGCTGGCGGAGCTCGCCCGCCGCACCGGCGTCACCCACCGACTGGACTGCGCATGACCGACAAGACCTGCCCGATCTGCAGCAAACCGGCGACGCCGGAGCACACGCCCTTCTGCTCGCGCGGCTGCCGCGACCGCGATCTGTTGCAATGGCTTGGCGAGGGATATCGCCTGCCGGTGAAGGACGAAGAGAAAGACGGGGTAGACAGCATCGATTCCGCTGACTAAAGGCCGCGCTCCGATCGCGAGCATCCTCGCTTTCCACCCTGCCCGGGTAGCTCAGTTGGTAGAGCATGCGACTGAAAATCGCAGTGTCGGCGGTTCGAATCCGTCCCCGGGCACCACTTCCCCGCCGTCGCGGGTCAAGCCATCTCCATCATCACCACGGTCGAGGCGAGCGCCCCGGCGAAGATTGCGCGTGCCGTCGGATCACGTCGCGCCGTCATGCACGGCGCCAGCCGATGCAGACGCCCGGGATCGGCGATCAGCCGGCACAGCAAGGCCTCGTCGCCATCCGGCCCAAACGGACATCCGCGGCAGAGCGGCCGGCCGAGACACGCCTCCCCCAGGGTCATGACGCTGTCGATCACCGGCGCCAGCATGTCATAGCCGAGCGGCGCGAGCAGCGCGTGAAGCCGCTGCTGCACCGGCTCGCGCCGGTCGCGCGCCGCCCGCCAGCAGCGCGCGGCCCGGGCGATCACGGTCGAGGGCACGGTCATGACCGCACCCGCGGCCACAGCCGTCCCACCCGCGCGCAATAAGCGTCATACGCCTCGCCGAACCGCTCGCGCAGCATCGCTTCCTCCTGCGGCACGCGCAGCCACCACATCGCGGCGAAAGCAGGTATGGCGAGCATCCCGCCGACGCCATTGTGGATCAGCAAGGGCTGCACCAGCACGGCCAGCCAGATCGCCACATACATCGGGTGCCGCCACCGCGCGTAGACGCCGCCGGTGACGAGATCATGTCCGTCACGCACTTCCAGACCCGGGCTCCAGTTGCGACCGAGATCGGCGTGGCTGCGCCAGAAGAGCCAGAGCATCGGCAGCAGCGCGAGCGCGCCGACCGCCGTCGCCCAGTCGGGCAGGCGATAATCGGCGAAGGCGAACAGTCCGGTGGCGAGGTGCAGCAACGGCAGCAGCATCATCGTCGCGAACATGCCGGTCAGCAGCAGCACCTCGTCCCGCCCCTTGCGCACCGTGACGACGCGGTTGCTGCGGTTGCGGGTCGCGTGCGGCAGGCGGATCGCGGTCATCGCGACGACCATCGCCAGCCAGGCGACCGCCCCCCAGCCGTTCTCGCGCCATCGGAACAGGGCGGCGATGATGAGGAGCATGGCCGCCACCAGCATCAACTGGGTGCCCGCACCGCTCATCATCGGTCGGATATCGTCGTCAGACCGCCGTTGCGCTTCGATCCCACCGGTCACCATCTGCCATCTCCCTATCTGCTATTGCGAGTCTGTAGCAGATAGGGAGATGAGGTGCTACCGTTTGCAGACGGCGCGGTCAGCGGTTCAGTGGCGACGCCGCAAACCGTCGCAGCAAGGCGGCGACATCGTCGTAGCGTGCCACCGCGCCACGCAGCGCCGCCTCGTCGAAACCGCCAGAGCGGACCGCCACCGCGGCCACGCCGCAGCGTTGCGCCGCAGTGATGTCATAGGGCGTATCGCCGATCACGATCGCACGGCCCGGTGCGACGCCCGCCTTGGCCAGTGCCGCGGCGAAGATGTCGCCCGCCGGCTTGCTGGTGGCGACGTCGTCCTTCGACACCGTCGCATCCACCACGTCGGCGATGGCGAGGAGGCGCTGGTAATGCGCCAGATCCTCGCTGCTTGCCGACGAGGCGAGCACTACCCTGCGCCCGCTCGCCGCGACACGCCGGACGAGTTCGGCGGCACCCGGGAACGGACGGACGCGGTCGCGATAACTCGCCCTGAACAACTCGCCTTGTCGCGTCGCCAGCCGTTCACGATCCTTTGGCGCCAGCGCCGGCAGCAACGCGGGCACGAGCAGGTCGCCGCCCTTGCCGATCTGGCCGCGGATCGCGTCGCGATCGACCGCATGCCCGGCTTCGACGAAGGCGGCGTGCCACGCCTCGACGTGGAAATCGTTGCTGTCGACCAGCGTCCCGTCGAGATCGAACAGCACCGCCTGCACCTGCGCCCGCTCCCGCGTCAGCCACGCGGCCAGCGCGCTGGCGCCGAGTACGGCGACGCCGGTTCGCGCCTGCCCCCGCTTGCGCAACAGGCGCAGGCCGAGCGTCGCTGAGGCGCTGGTGATCAGCCCGGCCTTGCCGAGCCCCGCGACCTGCCCCGCCCGCGCCGCCGCGCGGCTTGCCGCAAAGTCGGCGGCGGCGTGGCCATCGCGATCGGCGGGCAACGCCGCCTCGCCGTCGTCGCGCACGCCGCGCGCCGCGCCGTCGCCGGCGACGTGATCCGCCACCCACGAGCCGCGACTGCCCAGCGGCCGGGCGGCGCCGGTGGTGGTATCGGCCGCGGTCTGATGTTCCAGCTCGGCGTTCAGTTCGGCACCGAAGACCAGGATATAGGCCGACAGGTAGAACCAGGTCAGCATCACTACCACCGCGCTCAACGAGCCATAGGTCGCGTTGTAATTACCGAAATTGGCGACGTAGAGGCCGAAGCCCAGGCTGAGCAGCAGCCACCCGCCCGCGGCGAACAGCGAGCCCGGCGTCAGCCAGGTCCAGCGCGCCCGTGCCCGCGACGGCCCGAAGCGGTAGAGCGCCGCCGCCGCGGCCGAGCCGGCGACGAGCAGCAGCATGTACGAGGCGAGCTTGCCGCCGACCACGACGACGCCCGGTGCCCCCGGCAGCAGCGCCTCGAGCTTGGCGAGTGCCGCGATCGCCAGCGCGGCGACCAGAGCGACGATCACCGCCGCCGCGGTGATGCCGAGCGCGAGCAAATTGACCCGGATGAAGCCGCGCTTCTCCTCTTCCTCATAGGCGATGTTGAGCGCGGTGATCACCGCGCCGGCGCCGTTGCGCGCACCGAACAGCGCCAGCGCCAGCGCGAGCAGCAGCCCGAAGCCCTTCTTGCCGTCCGACGATTTGACGACGTTCATCAATTGCTCGCCGACCAGCGTCGCGGCATCGGCGGGCATCACCGCCGCCAGCCGGTTGACGTCGGCGATCACGGTCTGCTGATCGGCGATCAGGCCGTAGCTCAGCACGGTGACGCCGAGCAGCGGCACCAGCGCCAGAAACCCGTAGAAGGCGACACCGGCAGCGATCAGGCCGACATTGTCGCGGCCGGTCTCCGCCCAGGTCCGTTTGAGGACGGCCTTCCAGCCGCCCGCCGGCAATGCCCAAGGGCTGTGCACCCCGTGTTCGCGATCGTCCATGCCCGTCACCCCCATCAACGCTGATCGTCGTGCAAGGGCGAACCGGCGTCGCGGCGCACGGTTCCGCGGCGATCGGTCTGCGTGGCGCATCCCGCTATGACACGACGTTAACCGCTTGTAACGGATGGTGTCCGGGACCGACTTGGCGCATTGGCGGGCGGGGTCCGGACATGCTCGCGTCCGTGCGACCCATGGCAGGTTATCCGAACATGAACGCGCCTTTCCAGCCGACCGCCCCGTATCGCACGACCGACAGTCAGCCGGCGCAGCGCATCCACACGCTGGACGTGCTGCGTGGCATCGCGATCTGCGGCATCCTGTTGATGAACATCCATGGCATGGGCGATGTCGCCGATTATCCGCTGACCCGCTTCCCGGCCGGCTGGACCGGCGAATGGATCGCCTGGGGGCTACAGACGCTGTTCGTACAGGGTGCGATGCGCGGTCTGTTCACGATGCTGTTCGGCGCGAGCATGGTGATCATGCTGCGGCGTGCCGAGGGGGCGGATCCGTCGCCGCAGCCGCTCGATGTCTGGGTGCGGCGATCGCTGGCGTTGATGGGCTTCGGCGTCGCGCAATGGCTGCTGTTCCTGTGGCCGGGCGAGATCCTGTGGAATTACGGGATCAGCGGCCTGTTCCTGCTCGCCTTCCGCGCCGTGCGTCCGCGCACGCTGCTGCTCGCCGCCGCGCTGCTCACCGCCGGCCTCGCGGCCAACGCCGCGGTGTGGACGCATCAGCAGGTCGCACAGCTCGAACAGGGACAGGCCGCCGGCCTGCGCCTCGCCCGCGGCCTGCCGGTGAGCAGCGACGATCGCCTCGCGATCCAGGCCGAGCGCGATCATCGCACCAGCATCCGCCCCACCGCCGAAGAACGCGCCGAGCGGATCGCCAAGCGGACGCACGCGCTCACGCTGCTCCACTGGAGCGGCGGCTATTGGATGCGCGAGAATCTGACGATCACCGGCTGGGTCGACATTGCCGAGAGCATCAGCTTCATGCTGATCGGCATGGCGCTGTTCCGGCTCGGCATCCTCACCGGCGCGGCGCCCGCGGCGACCTATTGGCGGATGGCGATCGGCGGCTATGCCGGCGGATTGCTGCTCCGCGGGCTGCACGTCGCGCTGTTGGCGAAGACCGGGCTCGACATGGGCTCGCCCGCGGCGCCGGGATGGGCCTGGGTGGTCATGGAGGCGGCGTTCGAGCCAGCCCGGCTCTTGGTGACGATCGGCCACGTCGGGCTGGCGGTGCTCGCCTTCCGCGGCGGATGGTTCGGCCAGGCGGTGACGCTGCGCGCGCTCGGGCGGATGACCTTGTCGGTCTATTGCCTGCAATCGATCCTCGGTGCGCTGATCTTCTATGCGGCGGGCTATGTCGGCGTCTTCACGCTGCCGCAGCTGTGGCTAATCGCCGCGGCGATCTGGTCGGTCTCGGCGATGCTGTGCCGCTGGTGGCTGGCCCATCACGAAATGGGTCCGGCGGAACGACTGTTGCGGCGCATATCCTACGGACAAGCCGACAAGGCGCGCGCGGCACCGCTCTGAGGCGCTCTACAATGATGTGAGGTGGGGAGCTTCTGTTGCCCGGTGCTCCCCGTACCGCTGGAATCCCTTCTGTTGCCCGGTGGGTCCAACCGCGTAATCTTGGAATAACCTCAGGCCGTTAGGCCCTCAGTTACGCCGCAATCGCGAGTGCTTCGTTATCGTTGGCACTTGTGTAATGGGCCGTTGCGGTGGTCCCATTCCGAGCGAAAGACAGCGCCCTTCAACACACGTCGATCCTAGTTCGGCCCCGTCATCGAAGCTGATCGCTCAGCTGCGGTGGTGGAGCCGCCGGGTACTGCCCCCGGGTCCGCTGCGTCTATTCAACGCCACCGTTTATCGCCATAGCCGGCTGGAAGCCGGCGAGTGTCATATAGGCGCAACGTGCAGCCGCTGCAATCCACGCCTTTCGTTCGACACATTATGGCGTCATAGGGCCGGCATCATGTTGACCCAGCGTTCCCGCTACGCGCTGCGCGCGATGCTGTTCCTCGCCCAGGCGCCCGTCGCCAGTCCACCGATCCCGATGGGCCGGATCGCGGTCGCGGCGAACGTGCCGCGCAAGTTCCTCGAGCTGATCCTCGCCGATCTGCGCGATGCCGGCCTGCTGACCAGCACGCGCGGCAAGATGGGCGGCTACGTTCTGTCGCGGCCGGCGCGGCTGATCTCGCTCGGCGAGGTCATCCGGGTGATCGAAGGGCCGCTGGCGCTGGTCCCCTGCGTCAGCCGCACCGCCTATCGCTCGTGCACCGACTGCTACAGCGAAACCGACTGCGCGATCCGCCATGCGATGATGCGCGTCCGCGACGAGACCGCACGGATCCTCGACGGCACCAGCCTCGCGGAGGCGACCGCCGAGCATCTCGTCGCGGCGTAACGCCCATTCGTCATCCCGACGAACGTCGGAACCCATGGATACGGCGCCGGCAGAGTCGGCCCGCATCATCGGCCCCACCGACACCATGGGTCCCGGCTTTCGCCGGGATGACGATGGTAAGCTCAAACCCGCGGCCGCGCCTTCAATTCGTCGCGGATCTCGCGCAGCAGCGTCACGTCCGCCGGTTCGACCGGTACCGCGACCTCGGCCTTCGGCTTGGGGATCAGCCGGTTCACCGCGCGAACGATCATGAAGATGATGAAGGCGACGATGACGAAATTCGCCGCCTGGGTGATGAACGCGCCATAGCCGAGCAGCGGCACGCCTGCCTTCTTGAGCGCGGCATAATCGCTCAGCGACCCCGCATAATTCGCCGGCACCGGCCCCATCCGCAGGAAATAGCCCGAGAAATCGAGCCCGCCGAAGATCTTGCCGATTACCGGCATGATCACGTCCTCGGTCAGCGAGGTGACGATCTTGCCGAAGGCGGCGCCGATGATCACCGCCACGGCGAGATCGAGCACGTTGCCCCGCGCGATGAACGTCTTGAATTCCTTGAACATGATCGCGCTTCCCTCGTTACCTGCCCGATGGCTGAGGTTAGGCGGCGATTACCCCTTCGCCAAGCCCGTCCACTGTCCTATATGCATAGGACAGATATTGCAGGAGATGTTCATGTCGTCGCTTCGACCCGTTGCCGCTTTTGCCCTGGTCGCCACCGCTTCGGTGTCGCTGGCCGGCTGCGGCATCAACTCCGTGCCGACCGCCGAGGAGAACGCCAAGGCGCGCTGGGCCGACGTCCAGAACCAATATCAGCGTCGCGCCGACCTGATCCCCAATCTCGTCGCGACGGTGAAGGCCGCGGGCGCGCAGGAGAAGGACGTTCTCGTTCAGGTGACGCAGGCGCGCGCCGGCGCCAACCAGATCAAGCTGTCGGGCGATCAGCTCACCGATCCCGCCAAGGTGCAGCAGTTCGAGCGCGCGCAGAATGCCGTGACGCTGTCGCTGCAACGTTTGCAGGAGGCCTATCCCGAGCTCAAGTCGCAGGGCAATTACACCACGCTGATGAGCCAGCTCGAAGGCACCGAGAACCGCATCACCATCGCGCGGACCGATTACAACAATGCGGTGCAGGCCTATAACACCCGCATCCGTACCTTCCCCGACGCGGTCGGCGCGAAGATCTTCTATGGCGCCAAGCCGCTGACGCCCTTCACCGCGACGGCGGCGAACGCGGAGAATGCGCCGACGGTCAACTTCGGGAATGCGAGCTGAGGGTGACCCCAATGCTCGCCCGGATGCTGGCCGCGTGGCGGGCGGCGCTGTTGCTGGTGCTGGCGTGGCTCATCGTCACGCCGGCGTCGGCGCAGAGCTTCCCCAAATTTACCGGTCTCGTCGTCGACGCCGCGAACGTGCTGCCGCCCGATCAGGAGGCGGCGCTGACCGCGAAGCTGACGGCGCTGCAGAAGGAGACGAAGCGCCAGCTCGTGGTCGCGACGATCCCCGACCTGCAAGGCTACCCGCTCGAGGAATACGGCTACAAGCTCGGCCGCGCGTGGGGCGTCGGTTTGCGCGACGTCAACAATGGCGCGGTCCTGTTCATCGCGCCGAACGAGCCCGCCGGTCGGCGGGGGGCACGTATCGAGGTCGGCCGTGGGCTGGAGCCGATCGTGACCGACGCCTTGTCCAGCGTCATCATCAATCAGGACATGATTCCGCGGCTCAAGGCGGGGGACATTCCCGGTGCGATGAATGCCGGCGTCGATGCTCTGTCGCAGCAATTGCGCGCCTCGCCCGAGGAGGCGCAATCGCGGCTCGATGCCGCCGCAAAGCAGTTCGATCAGGCCCATAAGCGATCCACCTCGCGGCAGGGCGGCGGCGTACCGTTCGGCCTCATCATCTGGGGCGTGATCCTGTTGTTCGTGCTCATCCCGCTGTTCCGTGGCCGCAAGCGCGCTGGCCCTTGGGGACGACGCTATGATGACGGCGGCGGCAGCGCGTTGCCGATCGTCTTATGGGGCATCGCCAATGAGATCGGCCGCTCGCAGGGCGGCGGCGGCGGTGGCGGTTGGGGCGGCGGTTCCGATGGCGGCAGCGACGGCAGCTGGGGCGGCGGCGGCTTCACCGGCGGTGGTGGCGGCGACTTCGGCGGCGGCGGCGCTTCGGGGAATTGGTGACATGCAACTGACCGATACCGATCGCGCCCGCGTCGCCGCGGCGGTGGCCGAGGCGGAACGGAGCACCGCCGGCGAGATCGTCACGATCGTCGCGCGGCGCTCGGACAAATATCACGACGTCGCGCTGCATTGGGCGGTGCTGGCGATGCTGTTCGTGCTCGCGCTGCTGGCGCTGTGGCCCGATACGGCGGTGCGCCTCCACGGACTGGTCGCCGATCCGTGGGACGGCGCACCGGCGCCGGGCGGGCTGTTCACCGTCGCGCTGGTGCTGCTCGTGGTGACCTTCCTCGTCGTGCGGTTGGCGCTCGCCTATATGCCGCTGCGGCTGGCGCTGACGCCGGGCAGCACCGCCGCGCGGCGCGTACATGCGCGCGCGCTGATGCTGTTCCGCACCGCAGCCGAGGCGCGGACGCTCGAGGCGACGGGGGTGCTCCTGTATCTGTCGCTCGACGAACATCGCGCCGAGATCATCGCGGACAGCTCGATCCACAATCGCGTCGATCCCAAGGTCTGGGGCGCGGCGATGGCGGCGCTGATCGCGGCGACGCGTGACGGCCGCCCGGGCGACGGCATGGCCGAGGCGGTGCGCCAGATCGGCCTCGTCCTCGCCGAACAATTCCCGCCGCGTGCGGACGACACCAACGAATTGCCGGACCGATTGATCGAACTATGACCACCGAAACCGTGTGGAAGGGTAAATACCTTTCCGTCCGCAAGAGCGGCACCTGGGAATATGCCGAGCGGATCGGCGCGATCGCCGCGGCGGTGATCGTCGCGATCGACGGCGACGGGCAGCTGTTGCTGGTCGAGCAGCATCGCGTGCCGTTGGGCCGCCCCTGTCTCGAACTGCCCGCCGGACTTGTCGGCGACGAGAGCGCCGGTGAGAGCGTCGCCGAGGCGGCTCGGCGCGAACTGGAGGAAGAGACCGGCTATCACGCCGCCTTCGTTGAGGAGCGCGGCGAATATTATTCGTCGCCGGGCATGACGTCGGAAAGCTTCACCTTGGTGCTCGCCACCGGGCTGACGCGGACGGGCGACGGCGGCGGCGATGCGCAGGAAAATATTACCGTCCACCGCGTCGCGCCGGAGGCAGTCGCGGGCTTCGTCGCCACCAAACGGCGCGAGGGGGTGGCGATCGACGCCAAGATGCTGCTGTTGCTGGGCAGCGGGTTGCTCAAGGAAGCAATGGGCCGGTAGCTGCGCGGCGCGTAGGTTCGCGACGCGCCCCCCCACGACCGTCACCCCGGACTCGTTCCGGGGCCCACGTCGCGGTTAAGAGAATGGCTGGAGGCTCAATCCGCGCGCTTGCGGCCCGGTGGACCCCGGAACAAGTCCGGGGTGACGGGGGAATTAGGCGGCAGTTACCTCAAGACGACAGCCACCAATCCTACCGGAAATTGTCGGCGTAGGCCTGCAGCTTCAGCTTGCGCTCGGGTGCCGGGATCAGCTCGTAATCGAAGCCCTGCGCCTCGCAATAGGCGATCGCCGCCTCCTGCGTCGGGAAGCTGAGCTTCACCTGCTCGCGCGTGTCGCCGCTGCCGGCCCAGCCGGTGAGCGGATCGGGCTGTTTCGGCTCGGCGGGCTCGAATTCGAGGCTCCACGTCTGGGTCCGGGCTTTGCCGGACTGCATCGCGTTCTTGGGGCGCTGGAAGATACGGGCGGTAGGCATGGCGGCTCCTTAGCGCGTCCCGGCGGCGCGCGCATCCGCCTTTTTGGTGCGCAGCGTCGCGGCCGCAGCGGCGGGATCGTCGGGCCAGGGATGTTTGGGATAGCGGCCGCGCATCTCCTTCGCCACCGCGCCCCAGCTCCCCGCCCAGAAGCCCGGCAGGTCGCGCGTCGTCTGGATCGGCCGGCCCGCGGGCGAGGTCAGGCTGAGCACCAGCGGCACCCGCTCCGATCCGATCCGCGGATGCTCGGCGAGCCCGAACAGCGCCTGCACGCGCAGCTCGACTTTGGGGCCGCCCTCCGCCGCATAATCGATGGCATGCGTGCTGCCGGCGGGGCTCGTGAAATCGGCGGGCGCGAGCCGGTCGACCTGCCGCATGCCGTCCCAGCCGATCAGGTTGCGGACCGCATCGGTCAGCGCACCGCCGGGGATCGCATCGAGCCGCCGCTTGCCCGCGAGCAGCGGCGGCAGCCATTCGTCGAGCCGCTCGACCAGCATCGCGTCGAGCCCGATCCCGGCATAGCGAGCGCGCGCTTTCAGCGCCTCGCCGCCCTCGCGCCACGGCAGCAGCGCAAGGCCATGCGTCCGCACACCTTCGAGCAGCGCCGCCGCCACCGCCACGGGATCGGCCTGCGAATCGGGTCCCGACGACAGCCGCAGCGCGCCGAGTCGCCGCTCGCGCAGCGTCGTCACGCCGCCGGTCGCCGGATCGAAATCCACCGTCCGGCGCGTCTCGATCCGGTCGGCGAACAACCGTTCGATCGTCGCCAGCGTAATCGGCGCGGCGGCGAGGATACGCGCGCCCGACGCCGCCCCCTGCGTCTCCGCTACCGCCAGCCATTCGCTGCGCGCCAATGCGGTCGCCGGATCAAGCCGGAAGCCGCGCCCGCCGACCGACGCCCAATATTCGCCGCTGGCGTCGCGCGCCCGCGCGATCCGGTCGGGGAAGGCAAGCGCGATGGCCACCTCGACGCCCTCGGCACTGCCGCCGTCGCCGACCAGTTTCGCCCAGCGTTCGGCGAGCTTGCGCGCCGCCACCGCCTTGGTGCCGCGCTCGCCGCGCCAGCGCCGCAACCGCGCGTCGAGATCGGGATCGGTGCCGCCGAGCCCGCGCTCGGACAGCAGCACCGCGACCTCGGCGGCGATCCGCCCCTGCCCCATCTCGCCGGCACGCAGCAGCATATGCGCGAGCCGCGGCGGCATCGGCATCGCCGCGATCCGCCGCCCGTGCGCGGTCGGCCGACCATCGCCGTCGATCGCCGCCAGCGCGGTCAGCCGTTCGCGTGCCTCCGCCACCGCCGCGGCGGGCGGCGGATCGAGAAAGGCGAGGTCGCGCGGATCGTGGACGCCCCATAGCGCCGCAGCGAGGACGAGGCCGGACAGATCGGCCTCGAGGATCTCCGGCGGATCGAACCGCGGCAGGCCCCCGGTCGCCGCCTCCTCCCACAGTCGATAGGCCACGCCCGGCCCGAGTCGCGCCGCACGGCCGGCGCGCTGGATCACCGCCGCCTGACTCGCCCGCTCGGTCACCAGCCGCGTCATCCCCGCGGCACGATCGTAGCGCGGCCGCCGCGCCAGTCCCGAATCGACGACGATGCGGATGCCGTCGAGCGTCAAACTGGTCTCGGCGATCGAGGTCGCGAGCACCAGCTTGCGCCGCCCGTCGGGTTCGGGCTTGATCGCGGCACGCTGCGCGGCGGGATCGAGGCTGCCGTGCAATTCGTGGATGACGATATCGTCGGGCAGGCCGGCGAGCCGTTCGGCGGTCCGCTCGATCTCGGCGACGCCGGGCAGGAAGGCGAGCACCCCGCCCTCCGCCTCACCGAGCGCGCGGCGGATCGCGCTCGCCATCGCATCCTCGATCCGGCCATCGCCCGCACGGCCCAAGTGGCGCAGCTCGAGCGGATAGCTGCGCCCCTCGCTCTCGATCACCGGTGCCTCGCCGAGCAGGCTGGCGAACCGTGCGCCGTCCAGCGTCGCCGACATCGCGACGATGCGCAGGTCGGGCCGCAGCGCCCCTTGCGAATCGAGCGCGAGCGCGAGGCCGAAATCGCCGTCGAGGCTGCGCTCGTGGACCTCGTCGAACAGCACCGCCGAGATGCCGGCAAGTTCGGGATCGCTCTGGATACGCGCGACGAAGATGCCTTCGGTCACCACCGTCACCCGCGTCTCCGCGGAGCGCCGGCTGTCCATCCGCGTCGCATAGCCGAAGGTGCCGCCGACCGCTTCGCCGGCGAGCGCCGCCATCCGCTCCGCCGCCGCCCGCGCCGCGAGCCGCCGCGGCGAGAGCAGCAGGACCTCGCCGGTGCACCAATCCTCGCGCAGCAGCGCGGGCGCGACCGCGGTGGTCTTGCCCGCCCCCGGCGGCGCGACGAGCACCGCATTGGGCCGCGCGCGCAAGGCGGCGAGCAGATCGGGCAGGACGGCGAGGATCGGCAGGTCGGTCACGGTCGCGGCGCCATGCCATGGATCGCCGCGCGACGCGATACGCCCGCGCTGCTATACCCCCGTCGTTCGTAACGAAGGAAACACATCATGGGTCTGTTGGACGGCATCCTCGGCCAGGTGGCCGGCAATCCCGCGATCACCAATCTCGCCGAACGCATCGGCCTGTCGCCCGAACAGGTGACCGTGGCGATCAGCGCACTCGGCGAGGCGCATACCCGGCCCGGCGACACCGTCGCGGGCGCCGCCGATTCGACCGGCCTCTCGCCCGACGTGCTCCAGCAGATCCTCGGCCATCTCGGCGGCGAAGGCGCGCTCGGCAATCTCGGCGCGCTGCTCGGCGGCGCGAACGGCGAACAGGGCGGCCTCGGCGGCCTGCTCGGCGGCCTTGGCGGGATGTTCGGCAAATCCTGACGCCGAACGACCGTCATCTCGGCCCTCATAAAACCTTTGCACAACCGACCCAGTGCTCCTGCGAAAGCAGGAGCCCAGGAGTTTCAAGCGCCATAAGACGTTGTTTTGCCTGACCCTGGGCTCCCGCCTGCGCGGGAGCACTGTGATGCACGGGAGCACTGTGATGCTTTACCGGCGATGCAGACGTTTGCAGAAGTCCCGGCTTGCACCGGGATGACGATCCGGGTCGGGGTCAATCCGCCCTCCCCGCCAGATGACGAAAAGGTCATCGCCCGCGTCCTAGTATCTCCCGCCCCGCGGATGATAGGCATGGCACCACGACGGCAGCCGGACGGGACCATTGGGCGGACATCATCACCACGGACACGATCACGGCGGCCACGACCACGGTCATAGCCATGGTCATAGCCACGGCCACGGCCATTCCCACGCCCCCGCGTCGTTCGACCGCGCCTTCGCGATCGGGATCGCGCTCAACATCGCCTATGTCCTCGCCGAAGGGGGTGCCGGGCTGTGGACCGGCTCGGTCGCGCTGCTCGCCGACGCCGGTCATAATCTGTCCGACGTGCTCGGCCTCGCCGTCGCCTGGGGCGGCGCGGCGCTGGCGCGGACCGCGCCGACCAAGCGCTTCACCTACGGGCTGAAGGGATCGACGATCCTCGCCGCGCTCGCCAACGCGCTGTTCCTGCTCGTCGCGCTCGGCGCGATCGTCACCGAGGCGGTGCAGCGGCTCGGCAACCCGCCCGTCGTCGCCGGCCTCACCGTCTCGATCGTCGCCGGCATCGGCATCGCGATCAACGCCTTCACCGCCTGGCTGTTCGCGCGCGGGCGCAAGGGCGACATCAATATCCGCGGCGCCTATCTCCACATGCTGAGCGATGCGATAGTGTCGGCGGGCGTGGTGCTGGCCGGCGTCGCGATCTGGGCGACCGGCCTGGGATGGATCGATCCGCTGGTCAGCCTCGTCATCGCCGCGCTGATCTTCTGGCAGACCTGGGGTTTGCTGCGCGAGACGGTCGAGATGAGCCTCGCCGCGGTGCCGCGGGCGATCGATTACGATGCGGTCACCGGCGCGCTCGAGGCGCTGCCCGGCGTGACCAAGGTCCACGACCTGCACATCTGGGCGATGTCGACCACCGAGCCGGTGCTGACTGCGCATCTGGTGATCCCAACCGGTCATCCCGGCGACGGCTTCCTCGTCGCGGCGCGCGGCATGTTGCACGAGCGCTTTGCGATTGGCCACGCGACCTTGCAGGTCGAAATGGGTGGGGAGTGCGTCGCGTGTTGAGGCGCGCGCCCTAGCCCTCAATAGGCCCGCGCGACCGCGAACTCGACCGCCTCGATCATCGCGTCCTTGGCCTTGCCGTTGGCGAAGCCGCCGATCGCGTCGATCGCGCGCTGGCCGTAGTGGCGGGCGCGGGCGAGCGTGTCGTCGACCGAACGCGTCTTGCGCACCAGATCGATGGCGTGGGCGAAATCCGCGTCGGACTGGCGCCGCCCCTCGATCGCGTCCTTCCAGAACTTGCGATCCTCCGCGTCGCCGCGGGCGTAGGCGAGGATCACGGGCAGCGTCATCTTGCCCTCGCGGAAATCGTCGCCGGCATCCTTGCCCATCGTCCCCGCGTCCGACACGTAATCGATCGCATCGTCGACGAGCTGGAAGGCGATGCCGAGGTTGCGGCCATAAGCGTCGAGCGCCAGTTCCTCGCCCTCGGGCCGTTCGGCGACCACCGCCGAAATGCGGCAGGCGGCGGCGAACAGCGCCGCGGTCTTGGCGTTGATGATGTCGAGATAGCGGTCCTCGCCTAAGTCGACGCGGCGCGCGGCGGTGAGCTGGTTGACCTCGCCCTCCGCGATCACCGCCGAGGCGTTCGACAGGATCTTCAGCACCTTGAGGCTGCCGTCCTCGACCATCAGCTCGAAGCTGCGGCTGAACAGGAAGTCGCCGACCAGCACGCTCGCCGGATTGCCCCAGATGATGTTGGCGGTGCGCTTGCCGCGGCGCAGGTCCGACCCGTCGACGACGTCGTCGTGGAGCAGCGTCGCGGTATGGATGAATTCGACCGAGGCGGCGAGGCGGTGGTGCCGCGTGCCGGTATAGCCGATCAGCCGCGCGCTGCTGAGCGTCAGCATCGGCCGCATCCGCTTGCCGCCGCCGGCGATGAGATGCCCGGCAAGTTCCGGGATCAGCGGGATTTGCGACTGCATACGGTCGAGGATCACCGTGTTGACGGCGTTCATGTCCCCCGCGACGAGCTGGAGCAGCGGCTCCAGCGACGGTTCGCGGTTGTCGAGGCGATGGATGGTTGCGGTCATCTCGCCCTGCGCTGTGGCCTCTCGCCTTCGCGAACGCAAGTCTTGCTCGCGGGTGCAACACACCCCATGGGAGGCGGACAGCGACCAAGGAAAGGCGAGGCATGAGCGACGACGTGCTGCAGGGATATCGCAAGAGCATCGACAACATCGATGCGGCGCTGGTCCATCTGCTCGCCGAACGGTTCAAGGTGACGCAGGCGGTCGGCCGTCACAAGGCGACCTCGGGCCTGCCCGCCGCCGATCCCGGCCGCGAGGAACGCCAGATCGCGCGGCTGCGCCGGCTCGCCGAGGAAGCGGAGCTCGATCCCGAATTCAGCGAGAAATTCCTGCGCTTCATCATCGACGAGGTGATCCGTCACCATCAGCAGTTGCGCGGCTGAGCGCGGCCGACCATCTCCCGTCCGTGATCCTGTCCCTGCTCCTCGCCGCCGCCGCGCCGGCGGTCCCGCCGTCGGCGGCGATCCTCGGCACCTGGCACAATCCCAAGAACAGCGTCGCGGTGCGAACCGGGCGCTGCGGCGACAAAGTGTGCGGCTGGGTGATCCGCGCCAGCGACAAGGCGAAGAGCGACGTCGCTGACAAGGGGTATCCGCCGCTGATCGGCACCGCCCTGCTGCGCGACTATAAGGCGGACGGCAAGCGGCGCTGGTCGGGGCAGATCTACGTCCCCGATATGGGCCGGGCGTTCGGATCGAGCGTGACGATGGTGGACGGCGACACGCTCAACGTGCGCGGCTGCCTGATCGGCGGGTTCATCTGCAAGTCGCAGATCTGGCGGCGCGACTGATGGCGGGGGCGTTCATAGCCGTCGAAGGCGTCGACGGCTCGGGCAAGAGCGGCGTCGTCCGCCGGCTCGTCGCCGGTCTCCAGGCACGCGGCCACGACGTGGTCGGCACGCGCGAGCCGGGCGGTACGCCGCAGGGCGAGGCGTTGCGCGGGCTGCTGCTGGCGGGCGAGGACGCCGCCTGGGAGCCGCGCGCGGAGCTGCTGCTGATGACCGCGGCACGGGTGCAGCATGTCGCGCGCGTCGTGTTGCCGGCGGTGGCGGCGGGGCGGGTCGTCGTGTCCGATCGCTACGCCGGGTCGACGCTCGCCTATCAGGGCGCCGGGCGCGGCATGTCGGAACCGCTGATCCGCGAATTGCACGCCGCGATGGTCGACGATCTGTGGCCGGACCTGACTTTGGTGCTCGACGTCGATCCGGCGGTGGGGCTGGCGCGCAGCCGCAAGCGACTGTCCGACGGTGCGATCGACGAAGGGCGGTTCGAAAGCCTCGACCTCGCCTTCCACCAGCGCATCCGCGAGGCATTCCTGACGCAGGCGGCGGCAGCGCCGGAGCGGCATGCGGTGATCGACGCAAGCGACGCACCGGGAGTGGTGCAGGCGCAGGCGCTTGCCGCGGTGGAACGGTTCCTGACGCGGTAAACCCCTCCCCTGAAGGGGAGGGGTTTATAGCCTTACCGCCCCGTCCACGCCCCCGGCCGCTTCTCGACGAACGCCGCCATGCCTTCCTTCTGGTCCGCGGTACCGAACAGCCCGTGGAACAGCCGCCGCTCGAACTGGACGCCCTGCGCCAGCGTCGTCTCGAACGCGGCGTTGACCATCTCCTTGTTCGCCAGCACCGCCAGCGGCGCCATACCGGCGATCGTCGCGGCGGTCTTCATCGCTTCCTCGACGAGCTCCGCGGCGGGGATAACGCGACTCACCAATCCGGCGCGCTCCGCCTCCGCTGCATCCATCATCCGGCCGGTGAGGCACATCTCCATCGCCTTGGCCTTGCCGACCGCGCGGGCAAGCCGTTGCGAGCCGCCCATACCGGGGCTGACCGCGAGCTTGACCTCGGGCTGGCCGAACTTGGCGGTGTCGGCGGCGAGGATGAAGTCGCACATCATCGCCAGCTCGCAACCGCCGCCGAGCGCATAGCCCGCCACCGCGGCGATGATCGGCTTGCGCGTCGCGGTCAGCGTCTCGTAGCCGGCGAAATGGTTGCGGCCGTACATCGCGGCGAAGTCCATCGCCTGCATTTCCTTGATGTCCGCCCCCGCCGCGAACGCCTTGGCGCTGCCGGTCAGCACCGCGCAGCCCTGATCGGGATCGGCATCGAACGCCGCCAGCGCGGCGAGCAGGTCGGCGAGCACCTGCGCGTTGAGCGCGTTGAGCGCCTCGGGCCGGTTGAGCGTGATGAGCGTGACGCGATCGCGCCGCTCGACGAGGATGGTCTGATAATCGGACACGGCGGCTCTCCTTATGCGGGCGTCCACGCCTCGCCCTCGGGCATCGGCGCGAAGATCTGGTCGATGACGTGGTCGGTGACGTCCTCGGCGGTCGCCGGCTGCCAGCGCGGCGCCTGGTCCTTGTCGACGATCACCGCGCGCACCCCTTCGAGGAAGTCGTGGCGCTGCACGACGCGGCAGGCGACGGCATATTCCTGCACCATCTCGTCGGCGAAGCTCTGCATCAGCCCGCCGTCGTAGAGCAGCCGCAGCGACACCTTCATCGCCTGCGGCGACTTGGTCCGCAGGATGGCGAGCTGTTCGGCGGCGAAGGCGCCGTCGTCGGCTTCGAGCGTCGCCAGCACGTCCTCCAGCGTATCGGAGGCGAACAGCCGGTCGATCTCGTCGCGGTGCGACAGCAGCTTGGCGGCCGGCGGCGTCACGGCGAGCCGATCGAGCGCGCCGTCGATATCACGCGGCTCGGCGACGATCGCCGCCTTGGCGGCTTCCACCGCGGCGGCAGGCAGATAATGCGTCGCGAGCCCCAGCGCATGCGCCTCGGCGCCGTCGAGCCGATGGCCGGTAAGCGCGAGGAACTGACCGATCCGCCCCGGCAGCCGCGCCAGGTACCAGCCGCCGCCGACATCGGGGAACAGGCCGATCCCCGTCTCCGGCATCGCGAAGCGCGTATTCTCGGTGGCGATGCGGTAGCGGCAGGGCAAGGCGATGCCGACACCGCCGCCCATCGTCACCCCATCCATCACCGACACCGTCGGCTTGGCATAGGTGAAGAGCCGGTGGTTGAGCCGGTATTCGCTGAGGAAGAAACCGCGCGCCGCCGCGCCGTCGGTCGCGCCGCTCTCGCTCAGCATGCGGATGTCGCCCCCGGCACAGAAGCCGCGCCCCTCGGCATGGTCGAGCAGCACCGCGGCGACGTCGGCGTCGCTCCGCCACGCCTCCAGCGCGGCGAGCATGCCGTCGCACATGGCGCGGTTGAGCGCATGCAGCGCCTTGGGACGGTTGAGGCGCAGCCGGCCGACGGCACCCTCTGTCTGGATCAGCAGGTCATCGCTCATCCCCCGCCTTTGACCCGCGCGGGTCGCGGCGTCCATACCGGATCGACGAAACCGCGTGCCTGTACGGCGTGGAATAGTCCGTCGCGGACGGGACGGCACAGCAATGGACCGCATCGGTCAACGAGCAGCGCGGAAGCTTCCGGGCCTCCTCAGAAGCGGAAGCTGAGCCAGCCGGCCATGAAGTCGGAACTCTTGAACCCCGCCTTGGACAGCGACGGGCCGGCGGCGAGATGCTCGTAGCGGCCGGTGAACGACAGGCGCGGGCTGATCGACCAGACCGCCTGCAGCCGCATCACGTCGCCGATCTTGGCATCGCCGACGCGCTGCGTGCCGGCGAATGGCTGGCCGTTGGCGCGATAGACCGCGTCGGTGACGCTGTCGCGCCACGCGAGCTGATATTCGGCGGTGACGCGCACCGTCTTCACTGGCGAGAAGGTGAAATTTGGGGCCACTGCGATCAGGTTCGACGGGGTCAGGAACAGGCCGTAGCTGTAGTAGATGTTGTTGCCGAACGGCGCATAGGCATCGCGCAGCTTGCCGTCGCCATACCCGCCGCCGCCGCTCGCATAGTCCATATGAATACCGACGCGCGGCGCGGTCTTGGATCTGCCGAGTCGGTAGGTCTGCGCAAAGAACAGCTGCCAGGCGTCGATGTCCTGGTTGATATAATGGCCGTATTGATGGTTGATCGTCCAGTCGACCGTCACCGGGCCGGCGTCGCCATAAATATGCGTGCCGACATAATAGCGCATCGCCGGGCCGATGCGGCCGCCCCAGGCGCCCACCGTATTGCGTCGCCGCCAGAAGAACGGATCGACGAAGATCTTCGAGCCGCCGAACCAGCCGTTCGGCACGGCATAGCCCAGCGTCACGCCTGAGAAACGCCGTGCCGGATCGCTGATGTCGTCGTCGGTGCCGAGATCGCCATATTGCGTCGGCTTGAAGTCGAAGAGATCGGCGCGCACCCGGCTGCCGCGTGCCCAGGCGCGGATGCCGTTGAGCGTGTAGCGGATGGTATTGTTGTCGCGCTGCGAGGTCAGCAGATTGGGACCGTCGGTGAATTCCTGCCGGCCGTAGCGCGCACCGATCGCGATGCCGTCGACTTCGGCATTGCCCTCGACGAACGCCTGTTGCAGCACGAGGTCGTTGCGCAGCGTCGCCGCCGGCGCGCCGAGTTCGACGCCGGAGATGCCGCCATGCGCGATCTCGGCGAAGGCGCGGAAATGCGGACCGACGTGCAGGTCGGCACCGCCGACGATGCGGTTGATGTCCTGCCGCTGCGCGCGCGAATCGCGCAGATTGGGGTTGGTGGTATGGTTGACGCGCAGCCGCACCTCCCCCGACAGCGTCAGATAGACGTCGCCATCGCCATCGAGCGGCAGGAACTTGAGCCGATCGAGGAAGTCGTCGCGCTTGGCGGGATCGCGATAGCTGCGCCAATCCTCCGCCCAGCGCGACAGGTTGAAGCCGTTGGTGGTCGCGCCGTCACCCGCGGCGGCGGCGGGATAGCTGGTCACCGTCGGCGTGGCGGGATCGCGGGTCTGGCCGGATTCGCTCGGCGCGACGCTGGTCTGCGCAGTGGCGGCGGTGGTGACGAGGGTGAGCAGAGCAGTGGCGCCGGCGAGGGCGCGAGCACGGAGCAACATGGGGATATCCTTATGGGCGATCGTCGCCCTCACCCGTCGCCGCCTTCCTCTCCGTCCCTCCCCGGTCGGGAGAAGGATGAGGGCGCGCGGCGACCGACGGGGAGGACGCGACGCGTTTATTCGGCGGGCACCGCCTCGGCGGGCAGCTGGTCGACGCGCAGGGCCTCGCCATGCAGCGCGGCGTGAAGCTGCGCGGTGTCGAGCCGTCCTTCCCAGCGCGATACGACCACGGTCGCCACCGCATTGCCGATGAAGTTGGTCAGGCTGCGGCATTCGCTCATGAAGCGGTCGACGCCGAGGATCAGCGCCATGCCGGCGACCGGCACGCTCGGTACGATCGACAGCGTCGCGGCGAGCGTGATGAAGCCCGCACCGGTGACCCCCGCCGCGCCCTTCGACGACAGCATCGCCACGCCGAGCAACAGCAATTGCTGGCCGAGCGTCAGGTCGACGTTGCACGCCTGCGCGATGAACAACGCCGCCAGCGTCATGTAGATGTTGGTGCCGTCGAGGTTGAACGAATAGCCGGTCGGCACGACGAGGCCGACGATCGACTTGGGGCAGCCGGCGCGCTCCATCTTCTCGATCAGCGCGGGCAGCGCGCTTTCCGACGACGAGGTGCCGAGCACCAGCAGCAGCTCCGCCTTGAGATAGGAGATCAGCCGCAGGATCGAGAACCCGCACAGCCAGCTCACCGTGCCGAGCACGACGAGGACGAACAGCAGCGAGGTGAAATAGAAGGTGCCGACCAGCATCGCGAGATTGGCGAGCGTACCGACGCCATATTTGCCGATGGTGAAGGCCATCGCGCCGAACGCGCCGATCGGCGCCGCCTTCATGACGATACTGACCACCTTGAAGAAGGCGAGCGAGACGTCCTCGAGCACGCTAAGCACCTTGGTGCCGCGATCGCCGATCAGCGCCAGCGCGATGCCGAACAGGATCGAGACGAACAGCACCTGCAGGATGTTGCCCTGCGTCAGCGACGACAGGAACGTGTCGGGGATGATGCCGGTCAGGAAGCCGGTGATCGTCGATTCATGTGCCTTCTCGGCGAATTCGGCGACCTTGCTGGTGTCGAGGCTGGCGGGATCGATGTTGAGCCCCGCGCCCGGCCGCACCACGTTGGCGACGATCAGGCCGACGATCAGCGCGAGCGTCGAGAAGAACAGGAAATAGACGAACGCCTTGCCGGCGACGCGGCCGACCGCACCGAGATCGCGCATACCCGCGATACCAGTGACGATGGTGAGGAAGATCACCGGCGCGATCACCATCTTGACCAATTTGATGAAGGCATCGCCGATCGGCTTCATCGCCTCGCCGGCCTGGGGTGCGAAATGGCCGAGCAGGACGCCGGCGACGATCGCGACGAGCACCTGCAAATACAGTTGCGCATACCAAGGCTTGGCGGCCGGGGGTAAGACGGATCCTCCGGACGGCGTCGCGGCGACGGTGATGCTCATGGGTGCCTCTCATCCTCTATGACGGCGCAGATCGGCTCTTCTGGCCGTGGTGCGTCGCCGGACAATGCCGCGATCCGCACCAGACAGGCAATGCCACCAACAGAAGTTAAGAATCGTTTGTTTTCAACGGCTTATCCACGAACCTTCTCGCCCGCTCACGCGGCGGGTCACGGCGGGAGCAGCGATGTGTGCAGAAAGTTGCACAGGCCGATCACAGCGGCAATTCGCCGGCGCGCCGCTCCAGCGCGAGCAACAGTGCCTTGGCCGGCAGGCCGCCGGCGAAGCCGGTAAGATGGCCGGCGCTGCCGACCACGCGATGGCAGGGCGCGACGATCGACAACGGGTTGCGGCCGTTCGCCGCGCCGACCGCACGCGACGCCGCCGGCCGCCCGATCGCCCGCGCCAAGGCACCATAACTGCGCGTCTCGCCATAAGGGATGGTCAGCAGCGCCGCCCATACCTGTTTCTGGAAAGCGGTGCCCCGCCAGTCCAGCGGCAGGTCGAAGGCCGTGCGCTCGCCAGCGAAATAGCCGCGCAGCTGGCGGGCGGTCTCGACGAGGATCGGGTGATCGCCGCCGGCGACGAGCGGACCGAGGCGAACGCGCGAGGGATCGTCGTCCGGCCACAACACCGCAACGAGACCGACGTCGCTCGCCACCAGCGTCAACGTACCGACCGGCGAATCACAGGGGATCGAGAAGAGCATAGCGGGCGTATAACAGCGCAAGAGCCGCCGGAGCAGCGGTGCGAGAGCCACCCAGTCGGCGAAGCCAAATCGCCGTGGCGCTACATACGTCCCGCCCACCCCGTCACCCCGGACTCGTTCCGGGGTCCACCCCGCGGCGAGGAGAGCGGTTTGAAATGAATCGCTCGCTTGCGGCCGGGTGGACCCCGGAACGAGTCCGGGGTGACGAATCTGATGAGGACACCGATCGAACCTCGCAGGCCAGCGTATGGGACGAACCAAGGCCCGCGCGGATAAACGTCCCTTATCAATCCCTTCCCCGCGCCCCGCCGCATCGCGCTAACCATCTATTATGTCTTACTTATCGACATTCGCCTCACCGCTTGGTAGCGCCACCATCAGCAAAGCGGCACCCGTGTGGGCCGATGTGATCTGGGAGGATGACGATGACGGGCAGGAACAGGCGGTGGTTCACCGCGCCTTTGGCAGCGGCCGCTTTGGGGTTCGGAACATTCGCGGCGCAGGCGCAGACCGCCGCTCCGCTGCCGAAAATGGTCGAACGCGACGGGCGTCATGCGCTGATGGTCGACGGCGCGCCGTTCCTGATGCTCGGCATCCAGGCGAACAACAGCAGCAATTACGCCGGCATGCTACCCAAGGTCTGGCCGATGGTGGAGCGTATCCACGCCAACACGCTCGAAATCCCGGTCGCCTGGGAACAGGTCGAGCCGGTCGAGGGGCAGTTCGACTTCAGCTATGTCGACGCCCTGCTCGCCGGCGCCCGGACGCATGACACGCGGCTGGTGCTATTGTGGTTCGGCACCTGGAAGAACACCGGCCCGAGCTACACGCCAGCCTGGGTGAAGAGCGATCCCAAGCGCTTCCCGCGGATGCGCAAGGCGGACGGCTCGACGCACCCCACCTTCACCCCGCACGCCCGCACCACGCTGGAGGCGGACAAGCGTGCCTTCGTCGCGCTGATGCAGCATCTCAAGGCGAACGATCCCGACCATCGCGTCATCATGGTGCAGGTCGAGAACGAGACCGGCGTCTACGGCCAGAACCGCGATCTCTCGCCCGCCGCGCAGGCGCTGTTCCGCCAGCCGGTCCCGGCGGCGCTCGCCAAGAAGACGGGCAAGCGCGGCGACTGGACGACCGTCTACGGCAAGGTCGCCGAGGCGGCGTTCAACGGCTGGTACGTCGCGCGCTACGTCGACGAGATCGCAGCGGCGGGCCGCGCGGTGCTCGACCTGCCGATGTACGCCAATGCCGCGGTCGGCAGCCCCTTCGCGACGCCGGGCGAGGACGGCGGCGCGAGCGGCGGCCCGAACTGGACGATCATCGACGTGTGGAAGGCCGCGGCGCCGCATCTCGATGTCGTCGCGCCCGATCTCTACAATGCCGACCCCAAGACCTATGCCGCCTTCCTCAAGCTCTACGGCCGGCCCGACAATGCGCTGATGATCCCGGAGACGGGCAATGCGATCGCCTATGCGCGCTATCTGTGGCCGGTGCTCGGCCATGGCGGCATCGGTTTCTCGCCGTTCGGCTTCGACGACACCGGCTACGTCAACTACCCGCTCGGCAGCAAGGTGATCGACGCCGAGACGATCGCGGCTTTTGGCGACAAATTCGCGCTGATGGCCCCCAACGCGCGCGGCTGGGCGAAGATCGCGCTGGAGCATCCGACCTGGGGCAGCGCCAAGCCCGCCGATGCCTCGGACGAGAGCGGCGTGCTGGGGCGGTGGAAGATCACCGCGCAATACGGCCAGTGGCAGTTCGGCGACCGCGACTCGCAATGGCTGAAGTCCGACCCCAACCCGACTCGCGACCAGCCGGTCGGCGGCGTCGCGGTGGCGCAGCTCGGGCCGGACCGCTTCCTGCTCGCCGGCTCCGATGTGCGGATCAAGATCGACCGCGCCACCGAGACGAAGGGCGAGAACACGCAATATCTCAGCGTCGAGGAAGGCAGTTTCGACGCCGCCGGCACCTGGACGACGCTGCGCGTCTGGAACGGCGACCAGACCGATTATGGCCTCAATCTCACCAAGCCCACGCTGCTCCGCGTGACGCTCGGCACCTATCGTTGACCTTATCCCCGTTCGTGCTGAGCCTGTCGAAGCACCGGCGTCCCACAAGCGGCGTCGTCGCATGTGGCACTGCCCTTCGACAGGCTCAGGGCGAACGGCTTTTCCCATTCAGCCCGATCAGATCAGGATCAGACCGATGACCTTCCGTTTCCTCGCCCGCGCCGTCGCGGGCCTCGCCGTCTCCGTCTCGGGCATGGCGCTCGCCTCTGAAGTGCAGAAGATCGACCAGGGCGTCGTCGTCACGCCCGACAGCGGCCCCGCCAAGCGCGTCCGTGTCGTCGCTTATGGCGACGACAGCTTCCGCGTCACCGCCGTGCCCGGCACCGACCTTACCCTGCCCGACAGCCTGATGGTGGTCGCCAAGCCGCACGGCGCGCCGACGATCAGCCAAGGCGCGGGCGTCGTCACGCTCAAGCTCGCCAAGGCGAGCGCCGAGATCCGCCTGTCCGACGGCCACCTCACCGTCCGCGACGCGGCGGGCAAGGTGCTGCTCGACGAGGCGGGCCGCGCCGCCTTCGCGCCGAGCGTCGAGGGCAAGGGCTATGTCGCCACGCAGCAGCAGTTCAATCGCGCGACCGACGAAGGCTTCTACGGCCTCGGCCAGCATCAGAACCGGCAGATGAATTACAATGGCGAGGACGTCGAACTCGCCCAGCACAATATGGACATCGCCATCCCGTTCGTCGTCTCGACGCGCAATTACGGGCTGTTGTGGGACAATAATTCGATCACCCGCTTCGGCAATCCCAAGCCCTATGCCTTGGTCGGCGACGATATGAAGGTGTCGAACGGCGGCAAGCCGGGCTGGACCGCGCAATATTACCTCGGCGACAAGCTGGCCGCGACGCGCCAGGAAGCGACGATCAACTATCAATATATCAAGGATCAGGCGCGCTGGCCGGCGCAAGCCAAGGCGCAGACCGTCGCCTCGGCGGACAGCGGCCAGAACACCGCCGGCAAGGTGGTCGGCAAGCAACGCGTGATCTGGACCGGCACCGTTGATCCCACCGTCACCGGCCTGCACAAGTTCCGCGTCTACGGGTCGAGCTATTTCAAGGTCTATGCCGACGGCAAATTGGTGCTCGATCGCTGGCGGCAGAACTGGAACCCCTGGTATCATAACGTCGAGCTGCCGATGACCGCCGGCAAGCCGGTCGCGATCCGTATCGAATGGGAGCCCAACGCCGGCTATATGGCGTTCTTCCACAACGATCCCCTGCCCCAGCCCGATCGCCATTCGCTGTGGCTGTCGTCGGAGGCGGGCAAGGCGGTCGATTATTATGTCGTCGCCGGCGCCGATATGGACGCGGTCGTCGCGGGCTATCGCGGGCTGACCGGCAAGGCGCCGATGATGCCGCAATGGGCCTATGGCTTCTGGCAGAGCCGCCAGCGCTACGAGACGCAGGAGCAATTGGTCGGCGTCGTGCGCGAATATCGCAAGCGCCAGATCCCGCTCGACAATATCGTCGAGGATTGGTTCTACTGGCCGCAGGATCAATGGGGCAGCCACCAGTTCGACAAGACGCGCTTCCCCGATCCGCAGGGGATGGTGGACGAGGTCCACAAGCTCAACGCGCAATTGATGATCTCGGTCTGGCCGAAATTCTATCCCAATACCGACAATGCCAAGGAGCTGGCCGCCAAGGGCTTCCTGTATCAGGGCAATCTCAAGCTGAAGAACAAGGACTGGGTCGGTCCGGGCTATCTCAACACCGATTACGATCCTTATTACCCCGAGGCGCGCAAGATCTATTACCGGCAGGTGCGCGACAATCTGGTCAAGCTCGGCATCGACGCCTGGTGGATGGACGCGACCGAGCCCGACATCCATTCCAACCTGTCGATCGAAGAGCGCAAATATGTGATGGGGCCGAACGCCTTCGGGCCGGGCGGCGCCTATTTCAACAGCTTCCCGCTGGTCCATGCGGCGGGCTTCGCCGAGGGGCTGCGCGAGACCAACACCGACAAGCGGCCGTTCATCCTGACGCGCTCGGGCTTCGCCGGCCTGCAACGCGCGAGCGCGGCCTTGTGGTCGGGCGACGTCGCCGCACGCTGGGACGATCTGCGCGACCAGATTTCGGCGGGCGTCAATCTGTCGATGTCGGGCGTGCCCAATTGGACGCACGATATCGGCGGATTCGCGGTCGAGGATCGCTATACCAATGCCGAGCCGGCGGCGCTGCCCGAATGGCGCGAGCTCAACCTGCGCTGGTTCCAGTTCGGGGCGCTCAGCCCGCTGTTCCGCAGCCATGGCGAGACGCCCAAGCGCGAGATCTATGAATTGAGTGCGAGCGATCCGGCGATGGCATCGTCGATGCTCTGGTACGACCAGCTCCGCTATCGCCTGATGCCGTATATCTACACGACCGCGGCCGACACCTATCACAAGGACGGCAGCATCATGCGCGGGCTGGTGATGGACTATGCCGCGGATCGCAAGACGTGGAACGTCGACGACGAATATCTGTTCGGCCGCGATCTGCTCGTCGCGCCGGTGACGGCGTTCAAGGCGCGCTCGCGCTCGGTGTATCTGCCGGCCGGGGCGGACTGGTACGATTTCGCCAGCGGCAAGCACTACACGGGTGGCCAGTCGATCACCGCCGCCGCGCCGTACGAGCGGATGCCGCTGTTCGTCCGTGCGGGTGCGATCCTGCCGACCGGACCGGCGGTACAATATGCACGCGAGCAGCCGGGCGGGGCGATCGTGCTGCACGTCTTCACCGGCAAGGACGGCGCCTTCTCGCTGTACGAGGATGACGGCGTGACGCCTGGCTATGAGTCGGGCAAGTTCGCGCGCGTACCGCTGACGTGGAACGAGCAGGCGAAGACGCTGACCATCGGCGCGCGCGAGGGCAGCTATCCGGGCATGGTCGCGACGCGCGCGGTGTCGGTGCGCTTCCATACGCCGGGCAAGGCCGAAGCGCTGGACTTCGCCGAAAATGGTGCGACGCGGGTGAGCTACACCGGCAAGGCGATGACGATCCGGATGAAGTGACCAAACGGCGACTGGTGGAACGAGCGCTCCGCCGGTCGCCGACCCGTTGGCTCAGGGGATGGCCTTGAGCCATCCGTCACCCCGGACTTGTTCCGGGGTCCACCCCGCGGCTGGGAGAGGGGCCTGAGGATCAGGCGGAGCCCGTGTGGCTCGGTGGACCCCGGAACAAGTCCGGGGTGACGGAGCGGATGAGCTGACGATCCGAACCTTTCTCACCGTTCGCCCTCAGCCTGTCGAAGGGCCTGAGTCTCACCTGCCCCCTTCGACGCCGCCCGTAGCAACGCTCAAAACTGGCTTCGACAGGTTCAGGGCGAACGGCGCCTCAGCCGGGAAACACACCCTTGCGCGCGGCATAGGTCGCGAACAGCGTCGGCCATGCCGCCGTCGGCACCGTCTTCGCCAGCCGCACGCCGAAGCCGTGCCCGCCTTCGTCGAACACATGCATCTCCGCCGCGCGCTTCGCTGCGAGCAGCGCCGCATACATGCTGAGGCTGTTGGCGATCGGCACCGCGCCATCGTCACCGGCGTGGACGAGGAAGACCGGCGGCGTCTCCGCCGTGACGCGCTTTTCGACCGACGCCGCCGCGACCTCTTCCGCCGAAGGCGTCGCCCCCAGCAGATTGTCGCGCGAGCCCTTGTGCGTGATCGCCGCGTCCATGCTGATCACCGGGTAGATCAGCCCGGCGAGATCCGGCCGCGCCGACAGCGTGTCGGCGGCATCGACCGGCGCATAGACGCGCTCGCCATGCCGCGTCGCCAGCGAACCGGCGAGATGCCCGCCCGCCGAGAAGCCGATCACCGCGATCCGCTTGGCATCGACGCCGAAGCTGTCCGCACGGCTGCGGATCACGCGCATCGCACGCTGCGCGTCCTGTAGCGGCACCAGCCGCCGCTCGCTCCAGCCTTCGCCCGGCAGGCGATAGAGCAGGATGAAGCAGGTGACGCCCAGCGCATTGAGCCAGCGCGCCTGTTCGATCCCCTCATTGTCATAGGCGAGGAAGCCATAGCCGCCGCCGGGCACCAGCAGCACCGCCGCACCGTTGGGACGCGCCGGCCGCTTGACGACCAGCGCGGGCACGTCGACGCCGGTCACCCAGCGGTCGGTGAAGCCCGCGGTCTTCGACCGCTCCTCGATCTTGCGCGGGATCGTCTTGCCCGGCGCGCCGGGGATGCGGCCCGGCCACAGCGGCACGACCTCCTCCCCGGCGACGGTCTGCGCCCCCGCCGCGCCGGCGAGCGTCAGCAGCGCCGCGCCGCCGATCAGGCCGCGGCGCGACAGATCACCCCCGCTCATTTGGCACCGCAGGCGATCGGCGTGGTGGCGCTGCCGATGCGGATGGTCGACACGTCGATGCCGAGCGCACCGCTGCTCGCCAGTTCGAACGGCTTGGTCACCTTGTTCATCACGACCCCCTGATTGGCGAAGCACCGCAGCGGCACCGCCACGGTCGCCCAATCGCCCACCGCGAGCTGGTTCGTCAATGCGACCGTTGCGGACTTACCCGTATCGGCGACGCCGACGGTGACCGCGCCGGTCGGCTTGGCGGTGACGCGATATTCGACGATCAGGCTGAGATCGCCGTTGGATTCGCGCGTCAGGTCGATCGGCATCGCCTGTTCGATCGCGACGCTGCCCGCGCCCTGGTAGGTCAGGCGCAGGCTGTCCTCCTGCCCGCGCCGGTCGGTGCGCGTCTGCACCGCAGCGCCGGTCGTGCCGATCCGCGCGCCACCGGCGACGCGGCCGCGCACAAACAACGCATTCTGGTCGCCCGCCGCGACCTTGGGCTTGGTCTCGTCGAGCCGGGCGAGCGTCGCCTTGTCGGCATAGGTCAGGCCGAAGCCGATCGGGAACAGCGGGTCGTAGCCCGGATCGGCGCGATTGAGCACATTCTGGTCGATCCGCTTCGGCCAGCTGAAGCTCAATTTGCCGTGGAAGTCGGCGACCGGACGCCCGCTTTTGCCGGCGACCAGCACGTCGGCGACGCCGCCGCCCTCGGTCCCCGGCAGGAAGGCGGCGACGAAGGCGTCGGCGGCGTTCATTTCCGGATTGACCCACATCGGCCGGCCCGAGAGGAAGACCGCGACGGTCGGCACGCCCGCCGCCTTCAGCTTCTTGAGCAACGCGAGGTCGCTCTTGTCGTCGGGGCTGTATTCGAGGCTCGGCCGGTCGCCGGTGAATTCGGCATAGGGCGTCTCGCCGAACACGACGATCGCGACGTCGGGCTTCGCGGTGAAGGCACCGTCGACCGCGAGCGTCGCCTTGCCGCCGGCGGCGCGCGCTGCCGCATCGATCCCCGACCAGATCGACTGGCCGTTGGGGAAATCCTTGTTGGCGACGTCGGTGCCCTGCCAGGTGATCGACCAGCCGCCGGCCTGCTGGCCGATATTGTCGGCACCGCGCCCGGCGACGAGGATGGTGGCACCCGGCTTCACCGGCAGCACGCCGCCGTTGTTCTTGAGCAGCACGAGCGATTCGCGCACCGCCTGCCGCGCGATCGCGCGATGTTCGGGCGCGCCGAGCAGCGCGAACTTGCCCGACATCGGCCGCGCCGACGGCCGGCCGTTGTCGAACGTGCCGGCGATCATCTTGACCCGCAGGATGCGGCGCACCGCATCGTCGAGCCGCGCGGCGGGGATCGTGCCGGCCTTCGCCTCGCGCAGCGTATTGGCGTAGAGCTCCTTCCACTTCGGACCGGAATACATGAACATGTCGAGCCCGGCGTTGATCGCGGGGGCGCAATCCTCGTTGGTGCAGCCCGTCACCTGGCCGTGCGCGTTCCAGTCGCCGATGGTGAAGCCCTGAAAGCCCCAGCGGTCCTTGAGCACGCCGGTGAGCAGGCTCGTGTTGCCGGTCATCTTCTCGCCGTTCCAGCTCGAGAAGCTCGGCATTACCGTCAGCGCGCCGGCGGGCAGCGCGGTCATATAGCCTGCGCCATGCACTTCGCGCAGCACCGTCTCCGACACGCGCGTGTCGCCCTGATCGTGGCCGCCGGTGCCGCCGTCGCCGAGGAAATGCTTGACCGAAGCGATGACGTGGCCGGGCTTCATGAAGTCCTGACCGATCGTTCCCTGAATGCCCTCGACCATCTGGCCGGCATAGGAAGCGACGATCGCCGGGTCTTCGGAATAGCTTTCGTAGGTGCGGCCCCAGCGATCGTCCTGCACCACCGCGACGGTCGGTGCGAAGCTCCAGTCGATGCCGGTCGCGGCGGTTTCGGCGGCGGTGACCGCGCCGATCTTCTTGATGAGGGCGGGGTCGCGCATCGCGCCGAGGCCGATGTTATGCGGGAACAGCGTCGCGCCGACGATATTGTTGGCGCCGTGGACCGCGTCGGTGCCCCAGATCACCGGCACCACCGGGCGGCCGTCAGAGCGCTTGACCGAGGCGTCGTAGAAGGCGTCGAACAGCTTGAGCCATTCCGGCGCGGGGGCGAATTCGTCGCCATTGGGCGCCGAATTGCCGCCGTTGAGGATCGAGCCGAGCTTGTACGTCTCGAGATCCTTGGGCGTGATGCTGGCGATGTCGACCTGGATGAGCTGGCCGACCTTGTCCTCGATGCTCATCTTGGCGAGGATCGCGGCGACGCGTGCCTCGACCTTGGCGTCGCGCTTCAACTGCATCGGCAGCAGCGGCCATTGCTCGGGATGCGCGGTGGCGGCGGCGGGAACGGCGGCGCTGGCCGCCTGCTGCTGCGCAATTGCGGGCGACGCACCCACCATCAGCGCGAGCGCTGCGCAAGCCGTACCGAACCTCAAAACCATCATCCTCTCCCCGGGAGCCATCTACATCGTGGTAGCGGCACCAAAGCCGTGCCACGAAGCCGCTGTCAACGATGGACATTCCCTGTAGAGGTCGTGGCTTGCGCGGGAATATGAGGGGAGAGCGGCCAGTGCGGGCGGAGCAGCGGATCAGGGTGGTGATCGTCGGGGGCGGCACCGCCGGCTGGATGACCGCCGCCGCGCTGGCGACGCTGGCCCCCGGCGCCGCGACGGTCCACCTGGTCGAATCGCAGGAGATCGGCATCGTCGGCGTCGGCGAGGCGACGCTGCCGCATCTGCGCGCCTTCGTCACCCGGCTCGGCATCGACGAGGCGGCGTTCATGGCCGCCACCCATGCGACCTTCAAGCTCGGCATCGAGTTCCGCGACTTCGGCGCGATCGGCGATTCCTACATCCATCCGTTCGGCAGCTACGGCCGGCCGCTCGACGGCGTCGGCTTCCACCATTATTGGCTGCGGCGCCATCACGCCGGCGCGACCGCGGCGATCGGCGACTATTCGACCGCGGTGGTCGCCGCCGCGGCGCAGCGCTTCACCCGCCCGGGCAGCGATCCGCACGATCTGGCGAGCGCCTTCGGCTATGCCTATCAATTCGACGCGACCCGCTTCGCGCCCTTCCTGCGCGCCCATGCCGAGGCGCGCGGCGCGGTGCGCACCGAGGGTCTGGTGACCGGCGTCGACCGCGATGCGGACAGCGGCGACGTCGTCGCGATCACCCTCGCCGATGGCCAGCGGATCGAGGGCGATCTGTTCATCGACTGCTCGGGGTTTCGCGCGCTGCTGATCGGCGGCGCGATGGACGAGGCGTGGGAGGATTGGTCGCACTGGCTGCCCTGCGATCGCGCCGTCGCCGCGCCCTGCGCCTCGCCCGACGGCGGCATCGAGCCGTACACCCGCGCCACCGCGATGGCCGCCGGCTGGCGCTGGCGCATCCCCCTCACCCACCGCATCGGCAACGGCTACGTCTATTCGAGCGCGCATCTGTCCGAAGGCGCCGCGACCGACGCGCTGGTCGACGCGCTGGAGAGTCCGCCGCTCGCCGAGCCGCGCCATCTGCGCTTCCGCGCCGGGCGGCGGCGGCGCAGCTGGGTCGGCAACGTGCTGTCGATCGGCCTCGCCTCGGGGTTCCTCGAACCGCTGGAATCGACCAGCATCTATCTGGTGCAGATGGCGATCACGCAATTGGTCGAGCATTTCCCCGCAGCCCGCGTCACCGATGCCGACCGCGACGGCTTCAACGCCTTGGTCGACGCCGAATACGACCGACTGCGCGACTTCCTGATCCTCCATTATCACGCGACGACGCGCGACGATTCGCCCTTCTGGGACCACGTCCGCACGATGACGATCCCCGACAGCCTCGCCGAGAAGATGGCGCTGTGGCGGCAGACCGCGCAGGTGTCGCGCTACAGCCACGGCCTGTTCCTCGAACCGAGCTGGGTCGCGGTCTATCTCGGCCAGAACGTCGTGCCCGACGGCTGGGATCCGCGCGCCGATCTGCCCGACGGCGCCGCGCTCGATCGCGCATTGGCCGCCCTGCGCAGCGGTATCGCCGCCGCGGTCGCGACGATGCCCGATCACGCGACCTATCTGCGGGCGGCGGCGTGAACCGGCGCGAAAGCCCGCAGAGCGTCGTCGTGGTCGGCGGCGGCCTCGTCGCCTTGACCGCGGCGCTCGGCTTCGCGCGCGCGCTGCCGCACGCGACAGTGACCCTCGTCGCCACCGCGCCCGACCCGGCGGCGCTCGCCGATCGCCTGCCCGCGGTGACGCCGCAGGTCGCCGAGGCGTTCGACGCGCTGGGCCTGGACGAGGCGGCGATGGTGGCAGCGGGGGCGGCGACGCACCGCATGGGCGAACGCTTCACTTGGGGCGATGCGTCCTTCACGATCGGCGAGGGCGAGGGCGTGCCGAACCTCGCCGGCGCGGCGGTGCACCAGATGTGGCTGGCGCACGGCGACGGCCCCTATGACGCGCTGGTTCCCGCCGCGACGCTGGCGGCGGCGGAGCGGTTCGCGCCACCGGCAAGCGATCCGCGATCCTTGCTGTCGCGCGTCAATTACACGTTGCGGCTCGACGCCGATGCGGCGACGCCCTTCTTCGCCGCGGCGCTGCGCGCGGCGCGGGTGCGCGTCGTCGCACCACAGCAGCTTCGCGTCGTCCGCGACGGCGAGACCGTGCGTGCGCTCGCCATGGACGACGGTAGCGCGCTGACCGGCGACCTGTTCGTCGACGCGACCGGACCCGCCGCCCTGCTCGCCGCCGCGGATACCGCGTGGCTCGACTGGGCCACCACCCTGCCCGTCGACCGGCTGCTGCTCGCCGCCGCGCCGCCGCGCCCGTCGCCGCTCGACCGGTACGACGCGACCACCGACGGCTGGACCGCGCGTTGGCCGCTCGCGGGTCGCACGCTCGCCGGCGTCGCTTATGCCAGCGCCACGACCAGCGACGCGCGCGCCGCCAAGCAGATGCCGGGCCGAAGCGAGCGCATCACGATCCGTCCGCGGCGGCAGGTCGTGCCCTTTGCCGGCAACGTACTGGCGCTCGGCGATGCGGCCGCGACGCTGGGGCCATTGGGCTGGCATGGCTATACGCTGGCGCTGGCGCAGCTCGAACTGGCGCTGGCATTGATGCCGGCACGGACGCCCGAGCCGCTGCTCGTCGCCGAATACAACCGCCGCGCGACGCTGCGCGCCGACCGGCTCCACGCCTATGCCGCGGCCTTCTATCTGGTCGGCCGGCGGCGCGGCGATTTCTGGCACGCGCGGCGCTCGCAGCAACCGCCTGCCGAACTGGCAACGGCGCTCGCCCAATTCGGTCAGCGCGGCACTTTGCCGCCGCTGGAAGAGGAGATGCTGCCACAGGCGGCGTGGCAGCAGGCGCTGATCGGGCTCGGCGTCCGGCCGGTACGCGCCGATCCGCTGGCGCTGTCGGTGCCGCGGGCGAGCGCGGTCGCCGCGCTGACGCAATTGCGCAACGCGGTCGCTGCGCTACCCGCCGGTCTGCCCGCCTATCCGGAGTACCTCATGGCGGCGCAGCGGGGCAGGCGATGAGCGGAACACCGATCGGCCGGGTGGTGATCGTCGGCGGTGGCACCGCCGGCTGGATGGCGGCGGCCGCCGCCTCGCGCTTCCTCAACGACGGGCAGCGGACGATCACCTTGGTCGAATCCGAGGCGATCGGCACCGTCGGCGTCGGCGAGGCGACGATCCCGCCGATCCGCGGCTTCAACGCCCGGCTGGGGATCGACGAGGCGGACTTCCTGCGCGCGACCGGCGGTACGCCCAAGCTCGGCATCGAATTCGTCGACTGGGGCGCGCGGGGCGAGCGCTACATGCACCCGTTCGGCACGCCCGGTCGCGACATCGAAGGGCTCAACTTCCACCAGCTCTGGCTCAAGTTGCGCGAGCGGCCGGGCATCGGCGACTTCGAAGGCTATGCGATGGCCGCCGTCGCCGCGCGCGCCGGCCGCTTCGCACCGCCCTCCCCCGACCCGCGCTCGCCGCTGTCGGGAGTCGATTATGCCTATCATTTCGACGCCGGCCTCTACGCCGCCTTTCTGCGCCGCCGCGCCGAGGAGCAGGGCACGGTGCGCGTCGAGGGGCGGATCACCGGCGTCGAGCAGGACGAACGCGGCCATGTGACGGCGGTGCGGCTGGAGGGGGATCGGCGGATCGCGGGCGACCTGTTCCTCGATTGCTCGGGCTTTCGCAGCCTGTTGCTCGGCGAGGCGATGGGCGTCGGCTTCGAGGATTGGTCGCACTGGCTGCCCTGCGATCGCGCGATCGCGGTGCCGACCGAACGGACGCAGCCGCTGCTGCCCTATACCCGCGCCACCGCGCATGACGCCGGCTGGCAATGGCGCATCCCGCTGCAACACCGCACCGGCAACGGCCACGTCTATGCCAGCGCCTTCACCGACGACGACTCCGCCGAGCGCATCCTGTTGGCCAATCTCGACGCCGCGCCGACCGCCACGCCGCGCCGCCTGTCGTTCACCGCCGGCCGGCGGCGGCAGAGCTGGGCGGGCAACGTCGTCGCGCTCGGCCTCGCCGGCGGCTTCCTCGAACCGCTCGAGTCGACCAGCATCCACCTCATCCAGGAAGGGATAGCGAAGCTGTTCGCGCTGTTCCCGGACGATCGCTTCAGCCCGGTCGTACGCGACGAATACAACCGGCTGATGGCCGATCACTACACCGCGATCCGCGATTTCATCATCCTCCATTACGCCGCGACGCGCCGCCGCGACACGCCGTTCTGGCGGCACGTGGGAACGATGGCGCTGCCCGAGACGCTGGCACGCAAGCTCGCGCTGTTCGCCGAGAAGGGGCGCATCTTCCGCTACGACGACGAGCTGTTCACCGTGCCGAGCTGGGTGGCGGTGCTGCTTGGCCAGGGGATCGTGCCGACCGGCTACGATCCGATCGTCGATGCGCTCGACGCGGATCGCGTCGCCGAAGCGCTGCGGCACATGCGCCGGCAGAACGCCACACTGGCGCAGCAACTGCCCCCCGCCGGCTGAGTGCGCCGGCGAACCAGTCAAAACGGTTCCGTTACCCTTCGTTAAGCGACCGCCACCCAAGCCGGACGGGCGACCGATCGCGCGAAGGATAGAAAAGTGGATCGTTGGGAGGAAAGCGGATTTGATCGCAAAGACTTGGTCGAAGTCGACTCGGCATGTCGCGCAGAACCGCCGATCGATCCGGCTGCCATCCGCGCCGCGGTCGCCCGCGCCGTCGCCGGGCTCGACACCGGACTGCCGCTCAGCACGGTCCTGAGCCGCGCGCGCATCGGCCTGCTGCACCGCGACCGCCGCCACCGCGTGCTCGCGGTCAACGACCGGTTCTGCGAACTCGTCGGGCGCCGCGCGGCCGAACTGACCGGCCTGTCGATCGAGGCGTTCCTCCACCCCGAGGATCTGCCTCGCGTCCTCGCCACCTACGACGACCATCGCGCGCGCTCGACGCCGTTCGAGGTCGAGGCCCGTTTCGTCCGGCCGGATGGCAGCGCCTTGTGGTGCGACATCAACGTTTCGTTCGTCTGCGACGCCGCCGGCACCGCGATGTCGACGATCACGATCGCGCAGGACATCTCCGCCCGCCGCGCCGCCGAGGAGCGGCTGCGCGAGAGCGAGGAACATTACCGCCACACCGTCGAACTCAACCCGCAGATCACCTGGACGGCCGGCCCCGACGGCCTCGTCGAGACGGTCAGCTCGCGCTGGAAGGCGGTGACCGGCGGCGCGGCGGGCGACGCGATGGGAACGCGCTGGCTGAGCGCGCTCCATCCCGAGGATCGCGCGCCGACGATGTCGGCATGGCGGGCCTCGGTGGCGACCGGAAAGGCGATCGACCTCGAATACCGGCTGCGGTCCCCCGACGGCGACTATCGCTGGTTCCGCTCGCGCGCGACCGCCCGGCGCGACGAATCCGGCGCGACGATCCGCTGGTACGGGACGCTGGAGGACATCCACGATCGCAAGCTGACCGAACGCGCGCTGCGCGACAGCGAGCGGCGCTTCCGCCTCGCCGCGCATGCCGCCGGACTCGGCATCTGGGACTATGATGCGACCTCGGGCCAGCGCCAATGGTCGGACGAGCTCAAGGCGATGCTCGGCCTGCCGCTCGACGCCGCCGCGTCGGTGCCGGTCGCGCTCGATCTGGTCGTTCCCGAGGATCGCCACCGCCTGCAGGCGCTGATCGCCGCGGTCGACGCCGGCGACGGCAGTCATCGCTTCGACACCATCCTGCGCATCCACCGCGCCGACACCGGCGAGGAACGCTGGATCAGGACCGGCGGCTGGCGGATCGAGGCGCCGTCGGGCAAGCTCAGTCGCGTCCTCGTCACCACCCGCGACGTCACCGAGGAGCGCACCGCCGAAGAGCGTATCCGCTTCGCCGCACACCACGACGCGCTCACCGGCCTGCCCAATCGCGCCAAATTCGGCGAGCGGCTCGAGGCGGCGATCGCACAGGCGCGCGCAGCGGGCGGCGAGGTCACGCTGGTGCTGCTCGACGTCGACGACCTCAAGGAGACCAACGACACGATCGGCCATGACGCCGGCGATGTCGTGCTGCGCACGCTCGGCGAACGGCTGCATCGCGCGCTCGGCGCGGGTTGCACGCTGGCACGGCTCGGTGGCGACGAATTCGCCGCGGTGATCGCGAGCCACGGCGACGCGCCGGCGGTGATCGACCGCGTCCGCACCGCGCTGCACGCCGTGCGCGAGCCGCTGTCGCACGAGGGCCGCATCCTCGATTGCCAGGCGACCGCCGGCGGCTCGCTGTTCCCTACGCATGGCGAGACCGCTGCCGAACTGCTCAAGGCGGCGGACATCGCGCTCTATGCCGCCAAGGCGCAATATCGCGGCGGGTTGCTGATGTTCGAACCGCCGATGCGCGCCGACCTGCAACGCCGCTCGTCGATGCTCAGCATCGCGCGCGACGTGATCCGCGACGACCGGATCCTGCCATATTACCAGCCCAAGGTGGCACTGGACACCGGGCGGGTGTGCGGGTTCGAGGCGCTGCTGCGCTGGCAGCATCCGACCTTCGGCCCGCAGGCGCCCGCGACGATCTGCGCGGCGTTCGAGGATTTCGAGCTGGCGCTGGGGCTAAGCGAGCGGATGCTCGGTGCGATCGTCGGCGACATGCGCCGCTGGCTCGATGCCGGGCTCGATTTCGGGCGGATCGCCTTCAACCTGTCGCCGGCGGAATTCCGCCGCGACGACCTCACCGACCGCATCCTCGGCCGCCTGGAGCGGGCCGGCGTGCCGTTCGACCGGCTCGAGCTGGAAGTGACCGAGACGGTGTTCGTCGGTCGCGGCGCCGAATGCGTCGCGACGATGCTGGAGACGTTCAGCCGTGCCGGCGTGCATATCGCCCTGGACGATTTCGGCACCGGCTATGCCTCGCTGACCCACCTCAAGGCGTTTCCGGTCCATACCATCAAGATCGACCGCAGCTTCATCAGCCATATCGACCGGGACGCGGGCGATGCGGCGATCGTCGATGCGGTGGTGGCGCTGGGCCATCGCCTCGGCATGATCGTGGTTGCCGAGGGGATCGAGACCGAGGATCAGGCGCGCTACCTGCTCGGTCAGGGCTGCGACGTCGGTCAGGGCTTCTGGTTCGGCCACAGCGTCCCGCGCGACGAGGTGGCGGCGATGCTGCACCGCCGCCACCCGATCCCGCGCGCGGCGCTGGCGTAAGCGAAAACGGGAGCGAATCGCCCGCTCCCGCCCGTCCGGTCAGCCGCGCAGGCTGTCGGGAACGATGCCGCCATTCTCGGCGAGCTTCGCCATCACCGCGCGATGCAGCGCGATGTTCTGCTCGGCGCTGCCGTCGTCACCCGCGTGCACGCCCAGCTCCTGTCCCAGTTCCTTGCGCGCGGCGAGGCTGGAATCGAGGTCGAGCAGCTTGAGCAGGTCGACGATCGACGACTGATAATTGCCGCCGCCGTTCTTCATCGTCGCCATTTCCGACAGCACCGCGCCGACGTCGACCGGCTGGGCGGGCGCTTCCGGTGCAGCGGCGGGCGCGGCGGTCGGTGCAGGCGTCGGCGTCGGTGCCGCCTGCGTGGTCTGCGGCGCGGCGGGGGCTGGCGCGGCATCCTGCTTGTGGTGGAAGATCTTGCCCATGATGTTGCCGAAAATGCTCAACGCGTGTCTCCTGTGGGTGGGGATGAGACATGCAACGTCGGGCCGCCCGGAACGCTCCCCGCGGAAAGCGGAACGCCTCGCAACACCCGGACGTTCAGGCCGCGCAACGAGGGAGATACAGATGCTCAGAAAAACCATGGTGATCCTGTCGGCATCGGCGCTGGCGCTCGCCGCCTGCGGCCAGAAGACCGACACGACCGCCGCGAACGACACCGCGCTCGCGACCAACGACACGACGGCGTTCGACGCGAACACCGCCGGCACCGCCAACGCCGTCGCCCCCGCGACCGGCGGCCAGGCCTTCGTCAACTCGGCGGCGGCGAGCGACGCGTTCGAGATCGCGACGTCGAAGCTTGCGCTCGACAACAGCAGCTCGGCGGCGGTGAAGAAATACGCCAATCAGATGATCACCGCGCACACCGCCTCGACCGACAAGCTCAAGGCGACCACCGCCGGCCTGACCCCGGCGCTGACCCCCGATCCGAAGCTCAGCGCCGAGCAGCAGACGATCGTCGATTCGCTGAAGACCAAGAAGGGCGCCGATTTCGACGCGGCCTACATCACCGCCCAACAGTCGGGCCATCAGCAGACGCTCGACCTGCTCCGCGGTTACGCCGCGACCGGCGACGTGCCGGCGCTCAAGACCTTCGCGACCGGCCTCGTCCCGACCGTGACCGCGCATCTTAACATGGCCAAGGGCCTCAAGTCCTGATGCGACGCGCGGCCGGGCGATCCGGCCGCGCTCCCGCACCGAACGAGAAGGGGCGCCGGCTGCTGCCGACGCCCCTTTTTCGTGCGCGATGCCGACCGGCGATTACGCCGAGGTCTTGCCGCGCAGCGTGTTCAGGATCGCGAGACCGACCACACCGGCAAGCGCAGCTGCCGCGAACGGACGCTCGTTGGCGAACTTGCGCGCCTTGTCGGCGAGCGGCGCGGCATTCTTGGCGACGGTTTCCTTCGTATCGCCGAAGGTCTTCTGCACCTTGCCGCTGATCTGATCGACCACGCCGGCGTTCTGCGTCTCGGTGTCGCCGGTCGCCTTGCCCAGGCCTTCCTTCAGCTTGCCGGTGAGATCGCCCGCGGTCCCTTCGATCTGATCCTGGTTCATGTGCTTCGCTCCTGTTGAATGATGACGCCGACCAACGCGCAGACACCCCAGTGTTTCCGCATGTGCGAAATGAACCTGGTTCAGCGCGGGTGCCGGCGGGCGAGCGCGATGCCGGCGAGGTTCTTCGATCGGCCGACATGGCGGACATGGACGCGCGCGAATCCCGCGGTCGCGATGCGGTAGGCGGCGAGATGCGGCTGTAATTGCGGGCTGCGGCAGCGCCAGCGGCCCAGCGCCTGTTCGACGATCGTGCGCGCATCGCCGACGAACACCGCATCCGCGGCCCCCGCCGCCACCGCGATCTCGACCGCATAGAGCAACGCCAGCCATTCCGCGGTGCAATTGTCGCCGGGACCGAGATCGTCACGGATATAGGTGCGCCCGCCGCTCACCACCGCAATCTCCATCCGGTCGGGATTGGGCCGCGATCCCCCATCGAAGTACAGCGTCATGCGGTCCATCGGCCTCTCCTCGCCCGACGCCTTTGCGAAGGCAAGCGTCAGGCCGCCGCCCGTGCCGCCGATCGCAGCGCCGCCGTGACCGCGGGCGCGACCGCGTCGACGACGAGATCGATCGCGCGGGCATTGGGGTGGATACGATCCGCCAGCGTCATCGCGGGATGGCCGAGCACCCCGGCGGGAAAGAAGGCGCAGGTCGCCGCACCATGCTGCCGCGCCGCCGCGGCATGGATGCCGGCATAGCCACGCGTCCGCTCGGCAAACAGCGCGGGCGGCTCGATCGTCGTCATCAACACGGCTATGCCGCAACGGGCGAACTCGATCAGCATCGCGTCGAGATTGGCGCGCAGCCGTGCAGGCGCGATGCCCCGCAGCACGTCGTTGGCGCCGATCTGCACCACGGCGAGATCGGGCCGGCGCGACAGGCCGGCGAGCGTTCGCGGCAATCGCGTGAGCGCATCCTGCGACGTGTCGCCCGACCGCCCCGCCGCGATGACCGCCGCATCGGGCCAGTCGCTGCGCAGCGTCCGTTCGAGCCGGGCGGGAAAGGCGTCGGCGGCGGCAAGGCCGTAACCGGCGATCAGGCTGTCGCCATAGGCCAGCAGCAGGGGATCGGCAGTGGCCGGCGAACGCGTCATCGATTGTCCTCGGAAGTCGTCGGCAATGTAGGGCGAGCCGACGATCTTTCCACCATGCACCAAGGACTTGCGACGCCCGGCGGGCTGGTGCGTTGGACCTCGATGCGCAATGCCGACCCTCCCACGACCCCCGATGGCCGCTATATCGTGGTGCGCGGACGCCTGTGGCGCCGCACCAACCCCGCGCTCGGCGAGGATCGTCGCGCGGCACTGGTCCACGACCTGATGCGGGCCCGCCGCGACGTCGGCACCGCGTTGCGCGCCGGGGATGCCGCCGGCGAGCGCGACGCCCGCAGCCGCGTCGACGCCGCCAAACAGGCGCTCGGCGAGCGCGGCCCGGTGTGGTGGGACGATGGCGCACCCGATCTCAACCGCCACATGGCGGCGAACACGCCCTATGCCGCCTGGTTCGAGGCCCTGCCGTGAGCGAGACCCGGCCGACGCGTCCGTGGCTGCCGCGGCGCGTCCTCATCACCAGCTCGGCGCTGGCATGGGAGCACGGCCAGGCCATCGCGGCGCGTGCGGAGGCGCTGGGTATTCCGGTCGAGCGGCTCGCCTCCGACCGGCTGGCGCTCGGCCTGCCCGCCGATGCCGCCGCCGCTTATGCCGCCGCCAAGAAGACGCTGGCGGTGGTCGTCGCGCCGCCGGGCAAGCTGCGTCTGCAACCGATCGCGCCCTCCGCCGACTGGCGCGTCGACCTCGCCGAGGGTTGCCCGGCGCATTGCAGCTATTGCTATCTCGCGGGTTCGCTGAAGGGGCCGCCGATCACCCGCGCCTATGCCAATCTGCCCGCGATCGTCGCCGCGCTGCCGCACTATCTCGGCGAGGGCACGGTCACCTCGCGCTCCGCAGCGCGCGCTGACGAAGGGACGACCTATGAAGCGAGCTGCTACACCGATCCGCTCGCGCTCGAACATCTCACCGGATCGCTGTCGGCGCTGATCGCCGCGTTCGGGGCGTGGCAGGCGCCGGTGCAATTGCGCTTCACCACCAAGTTCGACGCGGTCGAGCCATTGCTCGGCCTCGATCATCAGGGCCGGACGCGGATGCGCGCCTCGATAAACCCGGCGCGCTTCGCCCGTTTCGAGGGCGGAACCAGCCCGGTGGCGTCGCGGCTCGCCGCGCTCGCGCGGATGGGCCACGCGGGCTATCCGATCGGCCTGACGATCGCACCGATCATCGCCGCCGAGGGGTGGGAGGCGGCCTATGGCGAACTGATCGCCCAGGCCGGCGCCGCACTCGCCGACGTCACGACGGACTGCACGATCGAGCTGATCACGCATCGCTACACGCCGGGGTCGAAGGCGGTGCTCGACAGCTGGTATCCGTCCTCGAAGCTCGACATGGGCGCAGAGAACCGTGTTGAGAAACGGACGAAGTTCGGCTCGCTCAAATACGTCTACGACGCTGCGACGATGGGAACGCTGAAGCGCTTCTTCGCGGCGGAGGTAGCCCGGCACCTGCCGCAAGCTCGCATCCTCTACTGGACCTGACTCAATTCCTCCCCCGCCAGGGGGAGGTGGCGCGCCGAAGGCGTGACGGAGGGGGAGGACAGGCGGGAGGGTCGTTACAAAGCTCCCGCCTGTCCTCCCCCTCCGTCACGCCT
>NZ_SCMZ01000109.1:0-1096 GCF_005503285.1 Sphingomonas sp. 2SG | reverse complement strand
GGTCGGCTCCGGTTCGAGGCCGGTGAGCAGGTCTGCCATCGCGCCGAGATAGGCGGGCGGGGCGGGCGCGTCACCCCCCTGCTAACTTCGCTAACCTGACGCTGAGGCGCTATCCTGCCGCAGCCAAAATATATCTTGGAAGGCTCTTGCGCTCGTCTTCTCAAGATATATCTTTGGTGCATCGTGATAGCAGAAGGAATGACGATGTTTGGACATATGCATGGCCGCGGTGGACGCGGCTGCGGGCCGCGCGGCGGCTGGGATCGGTGGGCGGCGCAGGCCGAGGGACGGTTCGAGGGCTTTCGCCATGAAGGACGTGGCAGTGGCGGCGGCGGCCGGCGACGGATGTTCGACGGTGGCGAGCTGCGGCTGGTGTTGCTGCGGATGATCGCCGACGAGCCGCGCCACGGCTATGAATTGATCAAGGCGGTCGAGGAACTGACCGGCGGTGCCTATGCGCCCTCGCCGGGGATGGTCTATCCGGCGCTGACGATGCTCGCCGAGATGGAGCTGATCGCCGAACAGCCGTCGGAGACGGCGCGCAAGCGCTTCGTCGTCACCGCGGCGGGCGAGGCGCATCTCGCCGAGCATGAAGAGCAGGTGGCGATGCTGATGGCGCGGCTGGCCGAGATCGGCGCGCATCGTGCGCGTCATGATCGGGCGCCGATCCGGCGGGCGATGCGCAACCTGCGCGACGTGGTGATGGAGCGGGTCGAGGCGGGCGATCTGTCCGACGATGCGGTGCACGAGGTCGCGGCGCTGATCGACGGCGTCGTCCAGAAGATCGAGCGGCTCAAGTGAGCGTCTCGGTCGCGCGTGTGCCGACGGGGTCGGCGAGCCGCTATCTCCAGCAACTGGCGAAGCATTGGAGCCACAAGATGGCGGTCAGCTTCACCGCCGAGGAGGGCAGCATCGCCTTTCCCAACGGATCGCTGCTGGCGATGAAGGCGGACAGCGACAGCCTCGATCTGGTGCTGACCGTGCCGGAGGGCGAGGACGAGGCCCGGATGCGCGAGGTGGTGGCGAGCCATCTCGACCGCTTCGCCTTCCGCGAGGCGCCGCTGACCTTCGACTGGCGGGCGGGGTAGGGGGCGTC
>NZ_SCMZ01000108.1:0-1291 GCF_005503285.1 Sphingomonas sp. 2SG | reverse complement strand
GGCGGGGGCGCTGCTGCTGCTCGGCGGGCTCGGGCGGCTGGTGCGCGCCGCCGCGGTGCGGCTGCCGCGATCGCGACGGCCGCTGCTGCGGCTCGCCATCGCCGCGCTGCACCGGCCGGGGGCGCGGACCGAGGCGCTGGTGGTGGCGCTGGGGCTCGGGCTGACGCTGTTCGTGCTGCTCGCCGCGATCCGCACCAGCATCGACGCCAATATTGCCACCACCGTCCCCGCGCGCGCGCCGGCGCTGTTCGCGCTCGACGTGCCGCGCCCGCGCGAGGCCGAGTTCCGCCGCATCGTCACCGCCGCGGTGCTGGCGGCGGTGGTCAAGACGGTGCCGATCCTGCGCGGCACGATCACCGGCTATCGCGACATCCGCGTCGCCGATCTCAAGACCTTGCCCGAGGGCGCCTGGGCGCTGCGCGGCGAGCGCGGCCTGACCTATGCCGCGACGCTGCCGGAAGGGAGCACGCTCGCCGCCGGCCGTTGGTGGCCGAAGGATTATGCCGGACCGCCGCTCGTCTCGGTCGACGAGCGGCTCGCCGAGGCGCTCGATCTCAAGCTCGGCGATCCGCTGACGGTCAGCCTGCTCGGCGTCGAGCGCACCGCGCACGTCGCCTCGTTCCGGCGCATCCAATGGGATACCTTGGGGTTCAACTTCGTGCTGGTCTTCTCGCCCAATACGCTGGCGGACGCGCCGCACAATCTCGCCGCGACGATCGACCTGCCGCGGGGGCGCGAGGGGCGGGTGACGCGCGCGCTGCTCGCGCCCTTTCCGTCGCTGTCGGTGATCGAGGTGCGCGGCGTGCTGACGCAGGTGCGCGATCTCGTCGGGCAGGTCGCGGCGGCGATCGCCGCGGCGGCGGGCGTGGCGGTGGCGGCGGGGATCGCGGTGCTAATCGGCGCGATCGCCGCGGCGCGCGAGGCGCGCACCTATGACGCGGTGATCCTGCGCACGCTGGGAGCGACGCGCGGCCAGTTGCTGGCGGCGCAGGCGCTCGAATATCTGCTGCTCGGCGCGGTGGTGACGCTGGTCGCGCTGGCGCTCGGGCTAGGCGGAGCGTGGTATGTCGTGGTGCGGATGTTCGACTTCGCCTGGGCGCCCGATCCGGTCGCGGTGGGCGTGACGCTGCTGGTGGGGCTGGGGGTGACGCTCGGCATCGGATTGGCGGGCGCTTGGCCGATATTGAGCGTGCGGCCGGCACGGGCGCTGCGGGAGGTGTGACCCTCAATTCCTCCCCCGCAAGGGGGAGAGGGACCGTCCGGCGTCAGCCGGATGGTGGAGGGGGAGGAC
>NZ_SCMZ01000107.1:0-1427 GCF_005503285.1 Sphingomonas sp. 2SG | reverse complement strand
GTTACCCGATCGCGCCTTCCACGCGCTGCGCCACAAGGAACGCTATCGCACCCGCGCGGCCGACGCGCTGACGGACCTCATCAAGGAGCAGGTCGCATGACTGCCGACGCACCTTCGGCCCTGACCGGCCTCAAGCCGCTAAGCAGGCTCGATCACCCGCGCGAGATGATCCGCCAGTTCACACCCAACTGGTTCGCCGCGACGATGGGCACCGGCATCCTCGCTCTCGCGCTGCCGCAGGTGCCCAATATCGGCCCCGCGCTCAAACCGATTGGCGAGGTGTTGTGGTTCTTCAACATCGCGCTCTTCATCCTGTTCGCCGGTCTCTATGGCGCGCGCTGGGCGATGTTCGGGCATGAGGCACGGCGCATCTTCGGCCACAACACCGTGTCAATGTTCATCGGGACCATTCCGATGGGCTTGGCGACGATCATCAACGGATGCCTCGCCTTCGGGATCGCGCGGTTCGGTAACGGCATCGTGCCGGTCGCACACGTCCTGTGGTGGATCGACGTCGCCATGTCGCTCGCCTGCGGCGTGTTGATCCCCTACCTGATGTTTACCCGCCACGAGCACAGCCTGGACGGCATGACTGCGGTATGGCTGCTGCCGGTCGTCGCAGCGGAAGTGGCGGGTGCCAGCGGCGGGCTGCTCGCGCCGCATCTGACCGATCCTCACGCGCAGATCGTGACGCTCGCCACTTCCTACGTGCTGTGGGCCTATTCGGTGCCGGTCGCGTTTGGCATCCTCACTATCCTGATCCTGCGCATGGCGCTCCACAAGCTCCCGCACGAGAGCATGGCGGCATCCTCTTGGCTTGCGCTGGGGCCGATCGGCACCGGGGCGCTGGGTATGCTGGTGCTTGGGGCGGATGCGCCGGCGATCCTCGCGGCGCATGGGCTGGTCGGTGTCGGTACCGTCGCGCAAGGGATCGGCGTCGTCGCCGGGCTCTGTCTGTGGGGTTTCGGCCTGTGGTGGCTGGCGCTCGCGACGCTCATCACCATCCGCTACTGGCGCGCCGGCGTCCCATTCAACCTTGGCTGGTGGGGCTATACCTTCCCGCTCGGCGTCTACACCGTCGCCACCTTCCGCCTCGGTACGACGCTGAACCTAGGCTTCTTCGGTATTGTCGGCACAGTGCTGACGGTCGCGCTCGCGGCGATGTGGCTGCTGGTCGGTGCCAAGACACTCGCCGGAGCATGGCGCGGCAACCTGTTCGTCTCGCCCTGCATCGCTACCCCGAACTGATCCACCCTGATGATCGGATCAATCGGTCCGATCACTTGCAGAACGCCGCTTCGAACCGCCAGCGTGGCTGGCCACAGGAGAGCCTTGTCATGGACAATTTTGACGCCGCGCTGGCGAGTGAAACCAGCCGTCGCCGCTTTCTCAGGCGTACGGCGCTCGGCACCGCCGGCCTTGCCGCA
>NZ_SCMZ01000106.1:0-1441 GCF_005503285.1 Sphingomonas sp. 2SG | reverse complement strand
GAGCTTGTAGTCGTGCGCCTGGATCGGTGCGTCGGATGGCGTCTCGCGCACCTCGATCCGTGTCAGCCATTTGGCGCTCCGCACCCCGGCATAGCCCGGCACCACCATGCGGAGCGGTGCGCCGTGTTCGGGCGTCAGCGGCTCGCCGTTCATCGCCCAGGCAATAAGGACGTCGGGTTGCCGCGCCTTGTCCATGGCGATCGAGACCCCGAACAATGCTTCCTCGCCTTCGACGTCCACCTCGTCCGCGCCGGTGAACGCCACGAACAGGTCGGACGCATTCGGCGCACCGACGGCATCCAGTACGTCGGACAGTCGTACGCCGGTCCATTCCGCATTGCCGATCGCGCCCACGTCCCAGGGGTCGCCGGACGTTTTAGCGACCTGCTGGAGATCCGTGCGCCGGTTGCCGGCGCACTGGAGAACTGCCGTCACCGTCCGCGTGGCCAACGCGCTTTTCAGTTCCTCCACCGAGAAGGAGCGGCTCGCCATGCCCGTCCCGCTCACTTCGATCCGGTGATCGGCAGGCAGATCGGGCACTGCACCATGGCTGCGCACGTAGAACAGCGCCTGCGGCGTCAGGAACCGCTCGATCAGCGCGCCGGGCGTCGGCTCGGCGTTGTAGGGATCGGATTTGCGCTCGATCATATCAGTCATGGACGAACCAACGCCGCAAGCGCGCGGATCGCTTCAAGCCTTCAAGACTATCGCAGACGAAGGATTACCAATCGTTCCGATATCCAGATTGGAACAAACAGATCAAACGGTTGGTCGTATCGATCAGTTTCCGCGATACAAGCTGCATGACCCTGGAGCAGCTCAGAATCTTCGTCGGTGTCGCCGAGCGCGAACACGTCACCAAGGCAGCAGAGGTGCTGAACGTCACGCAGTCCGCTGCCTCCGGCGCGGTCGCGGCCCTCGAAGCGCGCTACGGGGTTCCTCTGTTTCACCGCGTCGGGCGTGGCATCCAGCTGACCGAAGCGGGCCGCGGCTTTCTGGAGGAAGCGCGCGCGGTGCTGGGGCGGGCAGCGCATGCCGAGACGATGCTGGCGGACTATGCCGGGCTTGCCCGTGGTTCGTTGCGGATCGTCGCCAGCCAGACGATCGCAAGCTACTGGTTGCCCGCAAGGCTTGCCGCCTTCCACGAGCGCCACCCGCAGATCGCGGTCGAGCTGGCGATCGACAACACCGAAGGCGCGGCAGCGCAGGTCCTTAGCGGAGCGGCGGAACTCGGTTTCGTTGAAGGCGAAGTGGACGAACCAGCGCTGGCGCATTGGGAAGTCGGACGCGATCCGATGGTGCTGGTCGGACGCAGGGACGCCGAGCGTGTCGACGAGGACTGGCTTCGCGCTGCACGCTGGATCGTCCGCGAGCAGGGTTCGGGCACGCGCTCGACCTTCGAGGACGTGCTGCGAACGCGCGGGTTTGATCCGGCCCAGCT
>NZ_SCMZ01000105.1:0-1689 GCF_005503285.1 Sphingomonas sp. 2SG | reverse complement strand
GAGCTTGTAGTCGTGCGCCTGGATCGGTGCGTCGGATGGCGTCTCGCGCACCTCGATCCGTGTCAGCCATTTGGCGCTCCGCACCCCGGCATAGCCCGGCACCACCATGCGGATCGGTGCGCCGTGTTCGGGCGTCAGCGGCTCGCCGTTCATCGCCCAGGCAATGAGGACGTCGGGTTGCCGCGCCTTATCCATGGCGATCGAGACCCCGAACAATGCTTCCTCGCCTTCGACGTCCACCTCGTCCGCTCCGGTGAACGCCACGAACAGGTCGGACGCATCCGGCGCACCGACGGCATCCAGTACGTCGGACAGTCGTACGCCGGTCCACTCCGCATTGCCGATCGCGCCCACGTCCCACGGGTCGCCGGACGTTTTTGCGAACTGCTGAAGATCCGTGCGCCGGTTGCCGGCGCACTGGAGAACTGCCGTCACCGTCCGCGTGGCCAACGCGCTCTTCAACTCCTCCACCGAGAAGGAGCGTCTTTCCATGCTCATCCCGCTGACCTCGATCCGGTGATCGGCAGGCAGATCAGGCACCGCACCATGGCTGCGCACGTAGAACAGCGCCTGCGGCGTCAGGAACCGCTCGATCAGCGCGCCGGGCGTCGGCTCGGCGTTGTAGGGCTCGGATTTGCGCTCGATCATATCAGTCATGGACGAACCAACGCCGCAAGCGCGCGGATCGCTTCAAATCTTCAAGACTATCGCAGACGAAGGATTACCGATCGTTCCGATATCCAGATTGAAATAAACGGATCAAACGGTTGGTCGTATCGATAAGATTGCGCGATATAAGCTGCATGACCCTGGAGCAACTCAGAATATTCGTCGGTGTCGCCGAGCGCGAACACGTCACCAAGGCAGCGGAGGTGCTGAACGTCACGCAGTCCGCTGCCTCCGGCGCGGTCGCGGCCCTCGAAGCGCGCTACGGGGTTCCTCTGTTTCACCGTGTCGGGCGTGGCATCCAGCTGACCGAAGCAGGCCGCGGCTTTCTGGAGGAAGCGCGCGCAGTGCTGGGGCGGGCAGCGCATGCCGAGACGATGCTGGCGGACTATGCCGGGCTTGCCCGTGGTTCGTTGCGGATCGTCGCAAGCCAGACGATCGCGAGCTACTGGTTGCCGGCAAAGCTCGCCTCCTTCTACGAACGCCACCCGCAGATCGCGGTCGAACTGGCGATCGACAACACCGAAGGTGCAGCAGCGCAGATCCTGAGCGGCGCGGCGGAGCTCGGTTTCGTCGAGGGCGAGGTGGACGAACCGGCGCTCGCCCTCTGGAATGTCGGGCGTGACCCGATGGTGCTGGTCGGCCATGAGGACGCCGGGCGCGTCGACGAGGACTGGCTTCGCGCTGCACGCTGGATCGTCCGCGAGCAGGGTTCGGGCACGCGCTCGACCTTCGAGGACGTGCTGCGAACGCGCGGGTTTGATCCGGCCCAGCTGACAGTAGCGATGACGCTGCCGTCCAACGAGGCGGTGCGTACCGCGGTCGAGGCCGGTGCCGGCGTCGCTGTGTTGTCGCGATTGGTCGTCGCACGCGCGCTCAAGGCCGGCGATCTGGTCGAGTTGCCGCTTGGGTTACCCGATCGCGCCTTCCACGCGCTGCGCCACAAGGAACGCTATCGCACCCGCGCGGCCGACGCGCTGACGGACCTCATCAAGGAGCAGGTCGCATGACTGCCGACGCACC
>NZ_SCMZ01000104.1:0-1690 GCF_005503285.1 Sphingomonas sp. 2SG | reverse complement strand
GGGCGGCGCTGCTCGCGGTCGAGAATGCGCCGCCGCACCGCCGCAACACCTGGGGCATGTTCCCGCCGCTCGGCGCGCCGGTCGGCTTCCTGATGGCGAACGGGCTGTTCCTCATCCTCGGGCTCGCGCTCGACGAGGCGCAATTCCGGGCGTGGGGCTGGCGGCTGCCGTTCCTGGTCAGCGCGGTGCTGGTCGTGCTCGGGCTATGGGTGCGGCTGAAGCTCACCGAGACGCCCGCGTTCGTCGAGGCGGAGCAGGCGGAGGTGCTGCCCAAGGTGCCGATCGCGACGCTGATGCTGAACCATGGCCGCGCGGTGCTGGCGGGGACGGGCGGGGTGATCGCCTGTTTCGCGCTCTTCTATCTCGCGACCGCCTTCACGCTCGGCTACGGGACCAAGACGCTGGGATACGGACGCGAGGCGATGCTGGCGGTCGAACTGGTCGCGATCCTGTTCCTCGCCGCCGGGGTCATCGTCGCCAGCGTCACCGCCGATCGCACCGGTGCGCGACGGATGCTGGTGATCGGGTTTCTCGGCTGCATGGCCGCAGGCCTCGCGATGGGGCCGATGCTCGGCGCGGGCTCGCTCTTCGTCGTCTTCCTGTGGCTCGCCTTCGCCCTGTTCGTGATGGGCTTCGCCTACGGGCCGCTCGGCGGGTGGCTGCCGAGCCTGTTTCCGGCGGGGGTGCGCTATACCGGCGTGTCGATGACCTTCAACCTCGGCGGCATCCTCGGCGGCGCGGTCGCTCCGATCGCCGCAGAGGCGCTGGCGCATCGCGGCCTGGGGTGGATCGGCCTGTATCTGGTCGGCGCGGGGCTGCTCAGCCTGGGTGGGCTGGCGCTGTTGCGGGGACGGCCCGCGGCGTAACGGCGCTACGCCTGCCGCAACAGCGTCAGCCGTGCCTTGCCATGGACGCGGGTCGCATCGACGGTGAAGCCGGGCGGGGCGATCTCTTCCGCCTTGGCGGTCTCGATGCTGACCCAGGTCGCGGGCGAGACCCAGCCGAGCCGCGCCAGCTTGTCGAGCGCGACGAGGCCGGCGCCGGTGCCGTAAGGCGGGTCCATCATGATAAGATCGAGCGCCGCCGGTGCGGGACCGAGCCCCATCACCGAGCCGGCACGCACGTCGGCGCGGGTGCCGAGCTTGGCGAGATTGCCCTTGAGTGCGTCGAGCGCCGCACCGTCCTGTTCGACGAACAGGCACGAGGCGGCACCGCGCGACAGCGCCTCGATGCCGAGCGCGCCCGAGCCGGCGAAGAGGTCGGCGACGGCAAGCCCCTCGAAACTGCCGAGCCGGCTGGTCAGCATCGAGAACAGCGCCTCGCGCGTCCGGTCGGCGGTGGGGCGGGTGGCGTCGCCCTTGGGTGCGACGAGCGGGCGGCCACGCCATTGGCCGGCGATCACCCTCATCGACGGCCGCCCTTCGGCGCGCCCTTCGGCGCGCCACGCGGCGTGCCGCCGGGGGTCTTGGGACGCGGCGAGCCGCGGCCGCCGGCGGGACCTCCGCTGCGGGGCGCATCGCCGCGCGGCGGGCGGGCGCCCGCGTGCGCAGGACGACTGCCGGCGGTGGACGAGCGCTAGCCGTCATTCGATCGGGTGCGACCGCCGTTGCGATCGTCGCCCTGCTCCCACGGCTTGATCGCCGAGCCGCCGGTCGGGACTTTCGGCCGGTCGTCGTCGCGGGGCGGGCGG
>NZ_SCMZ01000103.1:0-2025 GCF_005503285.1 Sphingomonas sp. 2SG | reverse complement strand
CCCAACAGGCGCCCGCGCCGGCCGCGCCCGCGGCCACCCCGGCACCGGCACCGACCACGCCGCCGCGGCTGATCGTCGCGATCTCGGTCGACCAGTTTTCCGCCGATCTGTTCCAGCAATATCGCAGCCATTTCACCGGCGGCTTCGCGCGGCTGCTGACCGGCGCGGTCTTCCCTTCGGGCTATCAGAGCCATGCCGCGACCGAGACCTGCCCGGGCCATTCGACGATCCTCACCGGCATGCGTCCCGCGCACACCGGCATCGTCGCCAACAACTGGATCGACCAGTCGATCGCCCGCCCCGACAAGACCGTCTATTGCACCGAGGACGAGACCGTCCCCGGCACCGACCACAACACCTACGTCGTCAGCGACAGGCATCTCAAGGTGCCGACGCTGGGCGAGATGATGAAGGCGGCGCGCCCCGCCACCCGCGTCGTCTCGGTCGCGGGCAAGGATCGCGCCGCGGTGATGATGGGCGGCCACAAGGTCGACGAACTGTGGTGGTGGGACGGCAAGACCTACAGCAGCTATGCCGGCCGCGCCGTGCCGCGCGCGGTGCAGCGCGGTCGCGACGCAGTCGCCGCGCTGATCGCCCGGCCGCAGGAGGCGCTGCCGCTGCCCGCTTTCTGTCAGCCGCTGAACCGGCCGATCACCGTCGCCGGCACCGTCTACGGCCAGGGCCGGTTCGAACGCGCCGCGGGCGACCTCAAGGCGTTCCGCGCCTCGCCCGCCAGCGACGCCGCGGTCTTCGCGATCGCCGCCGGGCTGATCCAGGACATGAAGCTGGGCCAGGGCCAGACCACCGACATCATCGACATCGGCGCCTCGGCGACCGACTATATCGGCCATTCGCTCGGCACCCAGGGCACCGAGATGTGCATCCAGATGGACCAGCTCGACCAGACGCTCGCCGGCTTCTTCGCCGCGCTCGACAGCTGGAACCTCGATTACGAGGTGGTGCTGACCGCCGACCACGGCGCGCACGACATGACCGAGCGGCAGCAGCAGCATGCGATGCCGATGGAGCAGCACGTCTCCGCCGACGCGTCGATCAAGACGGTCGACGCCGCGGTATCGGCGGCGCTCGGCCTCAAGGGGCCGGTGCTGGTCGGTGCCGAGGGCGACGTCTATCTCGCCAAGGGCCTGTCGCCCGCCAACCGTGCGCGTGTGCTCGCCAAGGCGCAAAAGCGCTTCGCCGCGCAGCCGCAGGTCGCCGCCGCCTTCACCAGGGCACAGATCGCCGCCCAGCCGTTCGCGACGACCCCGCCCGAGACCTGGACGCTGCTCGAACGCGCCCGCGCCTCGTTCGACCCGGACGTCTCGGGCGACCTACTCGTCCTGCTCAAGCCGCGCATCACGACGATCGAATCGCCCGGACCCGGCTATGTCGAGACGCACGGTTCGCCGTGGGACTATGACCGCCGCGTGCCGATCCTCTTCTGGCGCAAGACCATGCCCGGCTTCGAACAGCCGCTGTCGGTGGAGACGGTCGACATCGCCCCGACGCTGGCGGCGACGATCGGCCTGCCGGTCAAGGGCCTCGACGGCCGCTGCCTCGACCTCGACCCCGGCGCCGCGGATACGTGCGCGCGGTGATGCGCGCGCCGGGGCGGCTGCGGGAGCAGAACCTCCCGAAGCGCCCATGTACCCCGGCGGAGGCCGGGGCCCAGTCGGGAAGGCCGCTGTAAGGTATCGTAAACCTCCACCCAACTGGACCCCGGCCTCCGCCGGGGTACGCTCAAGTTCTAAGCCGACCGACTGTCGCGACCTAGCCGGGATCGACATTCATCGTCGTAGCGTAATTCCTCCCCCGCCAGGGGGAGGTGGCATGCCGCAGGCATGACGGAGGGGGAGGTAAGCGACACGTCTGCTCCGTGTCCTCCCCCTCCGTCAGCGCATTGCGCTGCCACCTCCCCCTGGCGGGGGAGGAGTTTGCCAGAATGTCGATCCGGCTGACGCCACCTTCCAGCCCACCCCCAACCGTTCGCCCTGAGCCTGTCGAAGGGCAGGTGGGTCCCACCCA
>NZ_SCMZ01000102.1:0-2120 GCF_005503285.1 Sphingomonas sp. 2SG | reverse complement strand
GGAGGGGGCGGGTCGCCGTCCGTCTGCAACGGTGGGTCATTCCGCCTCACCCCGCATCGAGCAGATATCCCACGCCGCGTACCGTGCGGATTTGCGGGCCGTCGGGGGCGAGCTTGCTGCGCAGGCGGGTGACGTTGACCTCGATCGCATTGGGGCCGACCGGCTCGTCATAGCCGAACACCTCGGCGAGCAGCAGTTCGCGCGGCACCACCTGCCCGGCGCGGGTGGCGAGCGCGTCGAGCACCGCCCATTCGCGGCGGCGCAGGTCGAGCGCACGCCCGCTCACCTCGGCCTGCCCGGTCGAGCGGTTGAGCGTCAGCGCGCCGATCGTCACCACCGGCGTCGGATCGCCGCCGCGGCGCCGGCCGAGCGCCCGCACGCGCGCCTCCAGCTCCTGCGGCTCGAACGGCTTGCGCAGATAATCGTCGGCGCCGAGGTCGAGCCCGCGCACCCGGTCGTCGAGCGCGTCGCGCGCGGTCAACATCAGCACCGGCACCTTCTCGCCGCGCCGCCGCAGCCGTTCGAGCACGGTGAAGCCGTCGATGTCGGGCAGGCCGACGTCGAGGATCAGCAGCGCATAGGGTTCGCCCGAGATCAATGTCAGCCCCTCCTCGCCGCTCGCGCAATGATCGACCGCATGGCCGCCGGCGCGCAGCAGCGCGGCGATGCTCCGGGCGAGCGCGGCATCGTCCTCGATCATCAGGATTCGCATGGTTTCACCCGGTGAAAGGTTGCTGACAGGTGCGCCGGATATCCCACGATGGCAGCTTATCCGATCACAGAAGCGGAAAAGCGAGAGGAGCCGGGATGCGGACGATCCTATTCGGGACGATGATGATGCTGGCGGCAGCGGCGACGGCGCACGCCCAGACCCGGCCGGCGGGCTATCCGCGCTCCTATGACGGGCTGATCGCCGCGGCGAAAACGGAGGGCGGGCTGACCGTCTACGGCAATGCCGACCGCAGCGAGCTGGTCGGCGTCGTCGCCGGCTTCCACCGCCTCTATCCCACGATCCGCGTCCGCTACGTCGACCTCGGCTCGATCGAGATCTACCGCCGGCTGGTCGGCGAGACGCGCGCGCGGCAGCAGTCGGCGGATCTCGTCTGGTCGTCGGCGATGGCGTTGCAGGTCAAGCTCATCAACGACGGATTCGGCCAGGGCTATGCCAGCCCCGAAAAGCCGGCGCTGCCGGCGCAGGTGGTGTGGAAGAACATCGGCTATGGCGTCACCGCCGAGCCGATCGGCATCGTCTACAATCGCCGGCTGATCCCCGACGCGCAGCGGCCGCGCAGCCATGCCGCGCTCGAGGCGCTGCTGCGCACGCGGCGGGCGCAGTTCACCGGCCGCGTCACCACCTTCGATCCGGCGCGGTCCAACGTCGGCTATCTCTATCTGACCGAGGACCTTGCGATCACCCGCGACAGCCGCGCGCTGATGACGGCGATCGCGGCGACCAAGCCGGTGCTGGCGGAGCGGACCGAGCCGATGCTCGCCGCGGTCGCCGCCGGACGGCAGGCGATCGCCTATAACGTCATCGCCTCCTACGCGCTGGAACAGGCGAAGCGCGATCCGCGGCTCGGCGTTGTGCTGCCGAGCGACTATACGATCGTCACCTCGCGCATCGCCTTCATCGCGCGTCAGGCCCGGTCGCCGGCGAGCGCCAAGCTGTTCCTCGACTTCCTGCTGTCGCGGCGCGGCCAGAGCCTGCTCGCCGCGCGCAGCCTGTGGCCGGTGCGCGCCGACGTGCCGGCGCGGCGGCTGCCCGCGGCGCAGGCGCGCCCGATCCGCGTCGGGCCGCAACTCCTCGTCCCCCTCGACCGCATCACCCGCCAGCGCTTCCTGCGCGACTGGCGCGCGACCCTTGCCGGAGCCTCCACCCCATGATTCTGCGTACCGGAGCCGCCCTGCTGGCGCTCGTCGCCGCCACGCCCGTGCTCGCCCAGACGCCGACGCAGGCCGAGCTTGCCGAACTGGTGCGCGCGCAGGCGGCCGAGATCGCCGCCCTCCGCGCCCGGCTCGATCGGATCGAGGGCCAGCAGGCGCTCGCCGCCGCGCCGGCCCCGGCGCCCGCCCCCGCGCAGACGCTGCCGCCACAGGTCGCGCAGACGCCGCCGCCACAG
>NZ_SCMZ01000101.1:0-2463 GCF_005503285.1 Sphingomonas sp. 2SG | reverse complement strand
CCCCCAGCCCCACCACCCGGCCCGTCGCCGAACTGACCGTCCGCGGCATCCTGCTCGGCGGGCTCATCACCCTGCTGTTCACCGCCGCCAACGTCTATCTCGGGCTGAAGGTGGGGCTGACCTTCGCCACCTCGATCCCCGCGGCGGTGATCTCGATGGCGATCCTGCGCTATCTGCCCGGCGCGACGATCCTCGAGAACAATATCGTCCAGACCGTCGCCTCGGCGGCGGGGACGCTCGCGGCGATCATCTTCGTGCTGCCCGGACTGGTGATGATCGGCTGGTGGCAGGGCTTTCCCTATCTGCTCACCGCCGGGATCACGATGACCGGCGGCATCCTCGGCGTGATGTTCTCGGTGCCGCTGCGCCGCGCGCTCGTCGTCGATACCGACCTGCCCTATCCCGAAGGCCGTGCCGCGGCCGAGGTGCTGATGGTCGGCGCCGGCAGCCGCGCCGGCGAGGCGGAGAGCGGCCGCGGGCTGCGGCTGATCGTCGTCAACGCGCTGGTCTCGGCCGGCTTCGCCGTGTTGACCCAGACCAAATTGGTCGTCGCCGAGGCGGCGCACTTCTTCCGCGCCGGTGCCGGCGCGACCGCGATCTCGGGTGGCCTGTCGTTCGCACTGATCGGCGCGGGCCATCTCGTCGGCCTGTCGGTCGGCCTCGCGATGTTCGCCGGCGTCATCATCGGCTGGTGGATCGCGCTACCGATTCTCACCGGCCTGTCGCCCGCCGCGACCGGCGTCGGGATCGAGGCATGGGTCGGCGGCGTGTTCCGCACCGACGTGCGCTTTCTCGGCGCCGGCGTGATCGGCGTCGCCGCGATCTGGACGCTGCTCAAGATCATCGGGCCGGTGCTCGGCGGCATCCGCTCGTCGATCGCGGCGAGCAAGGCGAAGCGCGGCGGTGCCGTGCTCGAACTGGGCGAGCGCGACCTGTCGATCAGCATCGTCGTCGCGGTGACGCTGGCGACGCTGGTGCCGATCGCCGGGCTGTTGTGGTCGGTGATCGCGGGCGGGCCGTTGCAGGGGTCGGCGCTGGTGCTGATCGCCGGCGCGCTGGTGTTCGTCCTGGTGCTCGGCCTCGTCATCGCCGCGGTGTGCGGCTATATGGCGGGCCTGATCGGCGCGTCGAACAGCCCGGTGTCGGGGATCGGCATCCTCTCGGTGCTCGCCGCCAGCCTGATGCTCGTCGGCCTGTTCGGCCGCGGCGCCGGGCCGGATACGACGCAGGCGCTGGTCGCCTATGCGCTGATCGTCACCGGCATCGTCTTCGGCGTCGCGACGATCTCCAACGACAATCTTCAGGACCTCAAGACCGGCCAGCTCGTCGGCGCGACGCCGTGGAAGCAGCAGGTCGCGCTGATCTTCGGCGTCATCTTCGGCAGCCTCGTCGTTCCGCCGGTGCTCGAACTGCTGGCGACGACGCTCGGCTTCCAGGGGGCGCCCGGCGCCGGTCCCAACGCACTCGCCGCACCGCAGGCGGCGCTGATCTCCGCACTCGCCAAGGGCGTGCTCGGCGGCGATCTCAACTGGGCGATGATCGGCTATGGCGCGCTGGTCGGCGTCGCCGTCATCCTGCTCGACGAGACGCTTGGGCGGCTCGGCAAGCTGCGGCTGCCGCCGCTCGGCATCGGCCTCGGCGTCTATCTGCCGATGGCGGTGACGCTGCCGGTGGTGATCGGTGCGGTGATCGGCGCCTTCTACGATCGCTGGGCGGAGCGGACGCCGGACGTCGAGCTCGCCAAGCGCATGGGCGTACTGACCGCCACCGGCATGATCGTCGGCGAGAGCCTGTGGGGCGTCGGCTTCGCGGTCATCGTCTACGCCACCAATTCCGACGCGCCGCTGGCGATCGCGCCGGCAGGGTTCGAGACGGTGGCGCTGATCGGCGGGACGATCGCCTTCCTCGCGCTGATCGCCGGCCTGTACCGTTACACTCGGCGATCCGTCGCCGCCTAAATGCGGCCAAGCGTTGGAACGCGGCGCAGGATCGGCCGTTGAACACGGCGAACCCGGTGATCACCCTGCCATCCCCCCCGGCCGGTGATTGCCGGGTTTTCCGTTAGCGTATCATGGGGTTCGTCGTGACATCGTCAGCACAAGAGAAGCGCGACCGACTGGCGAGGGTAAGCGAGGCGCTCAATTCCAGCGTCGCCGTGCCGACGGACACGTTCATCACCGACGATATTCCGCTGCTGCTGACCAAGCTGTCGCAGATCCCGGCCAAGCGGGATGAAAAGCGCAGCGACGGCGCGGACTGAACGGCCACGTCCCACAGCTCAAATGTCATCCCCGCGAAGGCGGGGACCCATAGACGCTGACGTAGCGGCTCAATCCCGGCTCCGCGCGTCTGGATCCGCCGGATTCACGAGAGAAGTGCACCACTGATAAGGTGGGTGCGCGATGGGACAGAGATACAGGCAGCTCAGCCTTGACGAGCGGATCGAGATTGCGCGGCTACGGG
>NZ_SCMZ01000100.1:0-2691 GCF_005503285.1 Sphingomonas sp. 2SG | reverse complement strand
CCGCCACAGGTCGCGCAGGCGGCGCCGCCACAGGTCCGCCGCACGGTGCCGTTCGCGCCGCAGCTGGTGCCGCCCGGCCCGGCCGACCGCGACGTCGCGCAGGCGACCGCGGCACGCGACAATCCGTCGGGCGTGACCACCGAATGGGGCGCCGGCCTGCCCGTCTTCCACTCGGCGGACGGCGTCTACACGTTCAAGCCGCGCGGGCGCATCCTCGCCGACGTCAGCAGCACCTTCGGCTCCAAATCGGACACGCGCAACCTCACCACCACCGGCATGCGCGCCTTGCGCCTCGGCCTCGAAGGCGGCGTCGGCGCGCATTTCTTCTATCAGATGGAAGCCGATTTTTCGGAGAACGAGGTCGACGTCGTCACCGCCTTCATGGGCTGGCGCAACCGGATCGCGCCGGGGATCGATTACGACGTGCGCGCCGGCCATCTGTTCAACGATCGCAGCTTCGAGGGCTCGACCGGATCGGATTCGACGCCGTTCCTCGAACGCACGACGGTGGCCACCGCGATCATCCCGCAGCGCGGCTTCTACGGCATCGGCATCATGCCGCGCCTGTTCTGGAAGACCGGCCATGCCTCGCTGACCGTCACCGGCGATCGCGTCGACGGCACGCAGGCGGTGAGCGACGGCCGCACCGTGCTGGGCCGCGCGCACTGGAACCCGGTTAAGACCGACGACACGGTGATGCACGTCGGCATCTGGGGCTTCGACGAGAGCCTGTCGTCCGCGGCGACGACGCTGACCCGCAACACGGTGATCGGCGGCCGTTTCAACGGCGCCCTGCGCGTCTCGACCGGCACCTTGCTCGGCGGCACCGGCACCACCGGCTATGGCGTCGAGCTGGGCGGCTATCGCGGGCCGTTGTGGGTGATGGGCGAGGCGGGGCGGCGCAATGCGCGGCTGGACGGCGGCCGGCCCGATTTCGTCAGCAAGGCGTGGAGCCTGTCGGGCGGCTTCTTCATCACCGGCGACCTGCCGCCGTACAATCCGCGGCTCGGCAGTTTCGGCCAGCCCAAGGTCAAGCGGCCGACTTTCGACGGGGGTCCCGGCGCGATCGAGCTGACCGCCCGCTATGAGAGTCTCGACTATACCGATCTCGTCACGGGCGGCGAGGGATGGGCGGGGACTCTCGGCGTGAACTGGTATCTCAACAGCTTCACGCGCGTGCAGGTCAACGCCATCCATTGGGACACCGACAATCGCAGCGGCGCCGTCACCGGCGCCGATTCCGGCGAGACCGTCAGCGCCCGCGTCGCCGTCACCTTCTGATCTTTCCAAGGAACATGCCCATGGATCTGGCGCTGCTCGGCTTCCTGATGGTGGCCACCTTCATGACGCTCATCATGACCAAGCGGATGACCCCGCTGGTCGCGCTGATCGTCATCCCGACGATCTTCGGCGTGGTCGCCGGCCAGGCGGCCGGGCTCGGCGACATGATGATCGACGGCATCAAGAATCTCGCGCCGACCGGCGTGATGCTGCTGTTCGCGATCCTGTTCTTCTCGACGATGACCGATACCGGCCTGTTCGATCCTTTGGTCGGCCGGTTGATCCGGCTGGTGCACGGCGATCCGACGCGCATCCTGCTCGGCACCGTCGTGCTGTGCGCGCTGGTCAGCCTCGATGGCGACGGCTCGACCACCTATATCATCACGATCGCCGCGCTGCTGCCGCTCTACAAGCGCTACGACATGAACCGGCTGTATCTGTGCTGCCTATTGATGGCGACCAGCGGCATCATGAACCTCACCCCCTGGGGCGGTCCGACCGCGCGCGCGGCGAGTGCGCTCAAGCTCGATCCGGCGACGCTGTTCCTGCCGCTGATCCCCGGCATGATCGCCGGCCTCGCCAGCCTGCTCGCGCTGGCCGTGTGGTTCGGCCGCAAGGAGCGCGCCCGCATCGGCGCGGTGCAGGCACGCGAGGAGGCGGAGTTCACCGGCATGGCGGTGTCGCAATATCCCGAGGCGCGCCGGCCGAAGCTGATCTGGTTCAACGGCCTGCTCGTCGTCACGCTGCTCACCCTGCTCGTCTGGGGGCTGCTGCCGCTGTCGGTGCTGATGATGATCGCCTTCGCCATCGCGATGATCGTCAACTATCCCGGCGTCGCCGAACAGAAGGAGCGGATCGCCGCACATGCCGGCAACGTGCTGTCGGTGGTGTCGCTGATCTTCGCGGCGGGTATCTTCACCGGCATCCTCGGCGGCACCGGCATGGTCGAGGCGATGAGCAAGGAGGTCGTCGGCATGATCCCGCCGGTGATGGGGCCGTATATGGCGCCGATCACCGCGTTGCTCAGCCTGCCCTTCACCTTCTTCATCTCCAACGACGCCTTCTATTTCGGCATGCTGCCGATCCTCGCCGAGGCGGGCGCGCATTACGGCGTCTCGCCGATGGCGATCGCGCGCGCCTCGCTGATGGGCCAGCCGGTGCATCTGCTCAGCCCGCTGGTGCCGTCGACCTATCTGCTCGTCAGCCTCGCCGGTGTCGACCTAGCCGACCACCAGCGGTTCACGCTGCTGCCCGCCGCGATGGTGTGCGCGGTGATGACGCTGGTCGGCATGATCGCGCTCGCCTTTCCGTTCGTCGCCGGGTGAACCGCGACGCCGCCTCGATCGCGCCGCGCTTCGCCGCGGCCCCGCTTGCCTTCCGCCGCCCCCAACCCCCGGAGACCCCATGGAC